>QENJ01000051.1 GCA_013374505.1 Candidatus Methanophagaceae archaeon | reverse complement strand
CAGCAGAAAGATAAACGCCGTGAAATGCACGATCTACTTCAACTTTGTCGCCTACAACTTGATCTCCATCTTCAAAAAGACTCTTTCAGAAAAATACCAGAACGTGGGCATTAAAGTACTTAGAAGAGAGGTGCTTCGGAAGAATGCAATCATGTATTTCAATGAGGATGGATTTGAGCTAGAGTTTAACGTGAAAAAGACAAAAGAAGCATATTACGGGCATATCGAAAGCATAAACCGCTTTGTCGCGAAGATGAGGGAGAAGATAAACATCCTGGATGCCATTTGTCTTTCACACTAAGCATCTTGAAGCAAATTAGTGAGTCCCGTGCACGATTGAATATTTCTGCATGTGGGTTTCATCGGGTAATCGATTTTTTGTGCAGATTCACAATTTTTATCTGGGGATGGGTGACCCATAGTTCTGGAAGTACACTAAAAGCCATCAAATAATATACGTTGGTAAGTATTTATACATAAAAAGAAATTATCTGAAATTAGAGAGTGAGTTAAACACGGACTAAGGTAGGATTGAAACATCAACTCTTTTAGAAAAAGGCTTAATCAAAAACCAATCCACCGCAAGCTACACCCGTTTATACCACTTAACCACCCGAAAAACAACGTAAACGACCACCAAAGTCAACGCTATATACACAATTCTCATTTTTGTATCTGTCCTCTCCCCGCCGCCCTGCATACCGCCCACAGAAGCATCCCAATCATGAAAGAACACCTGTTCGTAATAACCCGCTATATCCGCGTTCTCGACAATAACACCGGCTTCGCGGTTATAAACCGAATTCGCATTCCAGTTCAACGAACAAATAAGCACCTTCTCACCATCCACAATCAACCCTTTATTATGCACTTTCGCTAGCCCTAACGACTCCAAATCCGCTAATCGCGCTTCTAAGCACAAATCATCTTTTGCTGCCTGTTCGTTCAGCCACGAAACGAGCTCGTCATTATTATTCTCACCCGCCAGGTATTTAGAATCTAACAAGACTTTCACCTCACAACCCCTTCGTGCAGCCGCAATAATAGCCGCAATGTATGGACTGACGTCTTCACCCCAAACCCGTCTTGCTGAGAACTGCTGCACGTAAACACACTCCTGCGCGCTGTTGATCATACCCAATATTGTATCGTCACACAAAGCGGAATCCGGTGCTAAAACCGGTATCACGGTAAAATCGCAATTAACGGTTAACGGCTCGAAGATCGGTACATAATGGCCTTGCAGTACCTTGCGAGTCACGCTACAACCTCTTAGCTCGGCATCCGTTGCATATTCGTTAGCACGCTGAAAATCTTCCGCAAATACCGCTTTGAAATAACGTGCTAGTTCCGTGTCCTGTATCAGAATGCCCCAGCCACGGTTACCAAAAGAGTTATCAAACGGAACGCCCGTGCGTTTCCAGTTTTCTGACATCAAAATCGTTTTTTTATCGTCTATGATTACGTATTTAGCATGGTTTATGAACGGGTCATCAGAGAATCGAACTTCACCGCCTCGCTCTTGTATTTCCGCAGCAATGCACAATTCGTCATCACTAATGCCACCAACTGGACTGCCATCAAGAATCAACTGCACCTCCACGCCACGGTTCAAAGCATCGAAAACAAGTTCCTGGAGGTCCGGACTCGTGAACTCGTACAGATTGATACACAAAGAAGCAGCCGCAGTCGCTATCTCCTGTTGCAGTATAGCGAAACTACAATCGGGCGATACAAACGCAGTAACCCTACCCGAAGCCGAGAACGTTTCCGGTGCGTGATAAGAAGCACCCCGAAAAAGAATGACCCAGTCGTCTGCTGTATCGGTATCCACGTTCCCTCTGCGTTTTAGTATCATACCCTCGCGTGGTTTCTTCATGGGCATACCGTGCCAGCCCACACCTTTGTAGGACGAATCACCGTATATCACGGTATCTACTACTTTCCCACGCCCGTCTTGCAGAATCATTTCATCGCCACTGTTACGAAGAACAAATGCTTTTCCGGCTTGTTGCATATTGACAACCCTAGGATCAGAGTCTGTACCATACTCGAACTCAGGCGAACTCGTTACGCTACACCTTTGTTCCACGAATGCCGATGCGTTCTTCGCCACGTATAAAGTCTCGCCAGGTGCGATACGGGACTGCGGGAAGATGATTTTGCCTTCGTTATCTGTTAAGCTCCAGCCCTCGAGGTTTATCGAACGTGCGCACTGGTTGGAGATTGCCACGTATTCGTCCTGATCGTGTGCGGTATTCGTGTTCGGATAGAGTTCGGTTATTATCAAACTCGAGGATGATACGTATGCGGCAGTAGCTATGATACTTGAGATTAGCATTAATGAAACGAATATGTGTGCTGCTGAGAGTTCTCCTTTCATTTATCTTTTATGTATTCAAAACCCTTTTGGATATTTTTTTTTTTTTGCCTTTTAAATCAGTTTCCCTAATAAATGGCAATAATTCCATAATAGTTGGCGGTAGCGTGTCGGGATGCGAGATGTAATACCCCGCCATGGCATTTCCCAGGAGTAGTCGTTCCTCATTTGTAAATTTAAGCAGTAATCCTAATATATTTCCCGCATTCCATACATCTCCTGCCCCGGTAAACTTACATGGCTCAACTTTAAACGTGGGAACAACTACTATATCTTCTGCTCCAACTGTTGCTACGAAGCCAGAAGTATGAACATTTATCTCAGGTTTAACTTTAGCCTTAAGTCTATTTGCAGCTAAAAGCACTTTCTCACTCTCGTTGTAATCAAAATTCATGCCCGATAGGATTCTTAGTTCCTTCTCGTTAATGCTTAGAATATCCAAATTATTATTAAAAAGAATTTTGTCAAATAATGTTTTAAGCTCATCAACTCTGGGTGCAAGGTCTGCAGGGTCAAAATAAGTTGTTACTCCCTTTCCTTTTGCGTATTTAAAAACTTCTTCTGCAAGCTCGGTGCCCTTGTTGATGTTTAAGCTCCAATCAAGAACACACACGAGATCACTTCGGGCGATTAATTTTAAGTCATCTTCGTTCAAATCGCTAAAGCCAAAATCTCTGTTTGACCCTATTTCGTTTATCATTACGTTCACTCCTCCCTCTTCAAATTCAAAGGTAAGTGTTTTACCTAATACACCATCATTCCTGACCCTGGTGATGTCAACATCGGCGTTAGCATCCTGAATGAAAAAATTCAGGAGTGTGTACCCTAATTTGCTGGTTCTTCCAATAAAGGAAGTCTTAACACCTAATCGTGCTAAAGCAAGAGAAGTTCTCGCAGCGCAACCACCCAGGGTTAAAACTTGAGGCACTTCAAGCAGGTTTCCGCCTCCTTCTTCATACACGTTGCGAATGTCTGAGAGGAAGTCTATATCTTTTACAAGTGCAAAGTGGTCTAAGAAGAAGTCGGGCATAAGGACTACTTTTAGATTATTTAGTTCTTCTATATTAGTCGCCTTCAATTTAGCAATTAAGGTTTCTTTTACTTTTTCCATCGTTTGACCTGTGTTTGTAGCCAACGGGCCATCTTTGTTAAGGGTTCTTTGACAGAGATACATCTTTCGGGAAATTTTATCTGATCTATAGAGGCTGTCCAACAATTCAAAATTGGCCGAATAAGAAAGGTGTATAGTGGTATAAATCCAAAAAGAAGGAAATTTTTTAGTGTCAAAATCAATTGTGAGAGAGCCTCTATATCATATCCCTCTTTATTTAAATACACCTTCAACGTTTCCTCCACTTCTTTGTAATTTTCTTCTTCTAAGTACTGTTTGAGAGAACCATTAACTTTTTTCTCTTCAATCAAATATTCCACAAAAAACTTCTGGTCCATCCTAATCCACGCGATATGATGCAGTAAATACTCTCTGTACAGTGCGTATGTTGGTAAGATAAGAATGAAAACTAATAAATCAACTAAGTGAAATTGGATATTGAATAGGAGATACATAAGGGGGAAAAGAACCGAATACAGGATTAGAAACATGAGAAATGTTTGGTAATACATTTTATACACCCAATCCATAAAATGTTCCCAATCCCAATAACTTTTACGGTTCGGATTTTCTATTAACCAGTGCCTATAATTGACGAAATCAAAACTCCCTTGAAGTCGCCAACACGGGTAAAGTGAATCATCTATATTTGATAACTCTTCATCTTTTACTAACAGATTAAGTTGCTTCTTTATTGTCTTCATCGTTTTCCCATACATACATCGGGAAAATCCCTCAAGGTAGCTCATACTGAAAATATACTTTCGCAGTATTGTGTCAATAAATGTGTGGATAATTGCCCTGTTTAATAATCCAATAAAAGGAAGAACTAGAATAATCAGAGATAAGCCCAGAATATTTGTCTGAGCTACTATTCCTGCTAATCCTGCATAAGAACATTTAATGACACCATAAGGCGATGTTTTTAAAAGTTCAAGATGAAAAAATAACCAGATAAAAGGCCAATACAGTAAGAATGCACCTATTCCATTTATCGCATCAGTTATAATTTCTGAAAGATGAGCAAGACATTCTAAACTCCATGTTTCTGGCATAACTCTCTATTGGCACTCAACCATTAAAAACTTTTTCTGATATATGGAACAGTTTTTGTTATTGCTTATGGAAAAATGTGTAAATCGTCTGAAACACAAAAGCGAATGGTTAAAAACCGAAAATGAATTTATGTCGTGATACCTTTTGCATATTATCAGCGCGTGAGAGAGGGGAGGGCAAGGTAGACGAGAGAAGCACAAAAAATAAATGAAAAGCAACAAAATGAGACATGGGAGTAATTCAGGAAACATGAAGAAACTCGTCATATTTCTAATCATACTTCTGACCCTCACCTGTTTTTGTTTGACTCTGGTTCAAGCTCAGCAAGAGCAGGAGCCGTTGTGGAGTTATGATATTTCTCATTGGGTCATCGCGAAGTAGCTATCACTCCCGATGGACGCTATATAGCTGCTGATGGCGGTAGTGGTGCTAAATTCGGCTTCCACTTCTTCGACAGGCAAGGTGATAAACTCTGGAGCTATAAGACTGGTTCTTATGTTGGTTCAGTAGCAATCTCAGCGGATGGAAGCTATATTGTTGCCGGTAGCGGTGATCGTAATGTCTACCTCATCGCCAGATAAGGTTCTTGCAGAAGAACCCGAAGTTATTGAGATTTGCGTAGTTAATTACACTCGGGCACCAAAAACATGGACGATAGACATGCCACAGAACTATAATAAAGTTGAAGCTGGTGTATACGGCAAGGGGGCGAAGATAAAGTCAACTAATACGGGGGATGGGCTGCGTATATGAAATTAAACGGAGATTATGCCTGGAAATTTTTGCGACGTGATGAAAATCTTGGCGGGATTATCCTTGATTATATCCAAGGCAGGGAAGTTCAAGAAAGCGTTGGCAAGGGCAAGTGGCTCGATGTGACCCGCATGATTAAATCAGGAAAAAATACGATTTCATACTACCATTACACTGAGGGTGACGGTATAGGGGTGAGGGTTAGAATTTACACAATGAAATAGAGAGATTTTAAGTTTCCTCGCAGGGTATAACACTCTCCAGATAGTGAGCCTACATTTCTCTAGCGGTACTTTTAAGTTAACGTCTTTAGTTCATCATGTTTAGAGATAAAAAGCAATCACAGAGGCTCGCTGTGTGGCAGGTTTTGGAGGAGTGTATATACCCGCCTTTTGAGGTCGTGTGGTGCGAAATGTATTTTCATATAGTACGTTGAGGTGTTCTTTTCCATGAGGTTGTGGTATCTCACGTCCTTCTCTTTTTGCTGTTTCTAACCAGAATTCTATGGCAACTTTAACCTCTTCCAATGCTGCCTCTTCTGTTTGCCCAAACGCGGAGCATCCTGGTAGTTCGGGAACCACCGCTATATAGCCCTCATCCTCTTCGCTATAGAATATTTCTATTGCATGTTTATACCTCTTTCTCCTCCTCTAATAGATCATATTTCTCGATTATTTTTAGTATTAATTCAAAACAAACCTTGCTTATGAAAATGAATTGGTAACAGTTACCACTAACATAGAAAAAGAGAGTTTGGTCAAAAAACTAAAAATGTCCCTTTCCTTAATGAATCCTTGTAAAGCTTTTTGCTTGTAAAAGGTTTTTGGATTCTCGTAAAATCTCGTGGTTCTACACAAACACTCTTTAAGAATGAAAAGGGTATAACCAAACAAGGTGACAAAATGGTGCACGAAACCCCGAAAGTTAAAGTTTCTGACTTAACGCAATATGGAATATGCCCCCGACTGGTATATTTCCGTGCACGCGAACCTGAACACGCGGAACTATTAATAAGCGGCAACGAACGAATCATGATTGAGCGTATCCTCTGGAAAGAGTTAGCGTTCAATCTGCATAAGATTTACGGCTGCGAGGTGGCGGACGAAGTAGCCGAGCCGGAAAAAGCAGCAAAAAGTGTACTTGACGAAATCGTGGATGATGTAGAACATATATACAAAAAAGAACTGGATGCCGTGGCAGAAAGCGTTTTGGATGACGAGAAACGTGAATTTGTGTGCTATATAGTAGAAGATGAAGAATGGTTGAGTAAGGCACGAGCGGAAAACGAGCTGTTAGAACTGCAGCAAATGCTGGGATACGATAGAGAACACGCGATGGTCTCGGAAAAGTTGCGTTTGAATGGCAGCGTAGACAAGCTGATAACGACAGAGAACGAACTCATACCCTGCATGATAAAAACGGGTAAAAGCCCGGAATATGGTGTCTGGCCAAACGATAGGATGCAATTGGCTGCGTATGCACTGCTAATTGAAGAAACGTTCGAGACGACAGTACAAAGAGGCTTTGTAGAATACATAAGAGCTGCGGAATTCCGTGAATCACCGATAAGAAGAAAAGATAGAGCACGAGCTTTACAAACGTTAAAGCACGTGAGACGTATAAAAAGCGGTGCATATCCTGATAAAAGCGTGAATGCACCATGTGCTAATTGCGTCTTTCTGGATCGCTGCGATACGCGAATAACGCTTCTTTCTAAGTTATTGGGAAAAAACGTGTAGCCTGCTAGAGAAGCGGAACTAACTACATACGATTTAACTATGCACATCTTTAACTATGTAGCGTGTAACTAAAGAGGCTATGGCCGTAAAGGGGTTAGCAAAGAGATGAGAGATGAGAAACACGATGTGGTCGTGGTAGGAGCAGGACCTGGGGGCAGCATAACAGCGCGAACCGCAGCCGAAAAGGGGTTGGATGTTGTTCTAATCGAAAGGAACTCGGAAATCGGTGTGCCGGTGAAATGCGCAGAGGGTGTAAGCCGAGAGATAGATAAGTTCGTGAAGATTGACTATAACTGGATCTCCGCGGTCCTGAAAGGGACTATCACCCACGGTCCTGACGGTTCCGAGGTGGTATTATCAGTTGACGGTATGGACGTGGCGATGTATGTGCTGGAACGGCGGTTATTTGATAAGTTCCTCGCTCAGGATGCAATACGTGCGGGTGCTGACGTCAGGGTTAAAACCGCTGCTTATGGCATCATAAAGGAGCAAGAACAGGTAAAAGGTGTCTATGCACACGCAGCGGGAGAAGATATTCGTATCTTTGCGGATGTCGTTGTTGGTGCGGACGGTGTGGAATCTCGGGTTGGCCGATGGGGCGGCATAGACACGAGACTGCGTTTGGCGGACGTTTCTACTTGCGCGCAGTACCTGATGTGCGATGTCGAACCAAACACGGGTTACGGTGAACTATTCTTCGGTGAGGAGATCGCACCCAGGGGTTATGCCTGGATATTTCCAAAAGGAGAAGATACAGTAAATGTGGGTGTTGGAATCGGCGGTGAGGTCTCTGATGAGAATCATCGTGCACTTGCATATTTGAACGCATTCGCACGTGATAAGTTCCCGGATGGTAAGATAATAACCGAGATATACGGTGCAGTACCACTGAGTGGTCCTGTTTACGAGACGGTATCAGCCGGGCTGCTTTTAGTTGGCGATGCGGCAAGGCATGTAAATCCCATCACCGGTGGTGGCATCTTAGAGGCGATGCACGGCGGGAAAATAGCGGGCGAGGTGATTGCAAAGGCGGTGCAGGAAAAGAACTTCTCGAAGAGACGGTTGATGGAATACGAGAAGAGATGGAAGAAAGAGTTCGGTAGAATCCTGTATGCCGGGATGAAAGCGAAACAGTTGTTACTAAACCTGGATAGCAAAGATTTCAACGAGTTCTTTCATCCTTTAGCGGGTGATATAAAGATAAAAGAGTTTACGGAACGAGCGTTATTGAAAGAGATGATAAAGAAGAATCCGAAGATACTCCTCAGCCTTGTAAGGATGATGTTCTGAGTATTTGATTCATACAACAAACTTCTTCTCACATTTCGTTAGATTCTTACAGCCGTTCTGCTGCACGAGCACCATATCCTCTAATCTAACGCCGCCGAGTTCGGGGTAGTACAATCCCGGTTCTATTGTAATCACATTACCTTTTCGTAGTTCGTAATCATTATCGCCCACGCTGGGGGTCTCATGTATATCCAACCCCACGCCATGACCAGTAGCATGAATGAACCCGCTTTTACTGCTTGATCTTAAAGTCCCATAACCCTGGTCCTCGAATATATCACATACCAAGTTATGTACCTCATCACATCTAACACCCGCTTTAACAATACTTAATGCCGCGTCCTGAGCTTGTTTTACTGCTACATACAGCTCTTTCAGCTCATTTGCCGGCTCGCCTTTAACCACCGTTCGGGTCATATCCGCAAAATAGCGCTCGGTCTTCAATCTCGGAAAGATGTCTATGATGATGGCTTCGCAAGTGGAAATAGGGCCACTGCCGGAGAAATGAGGTACCGCTGCTCTTTTGCCACATGCTACTATTGGCTCACCGGCATCACATGTGCAACCGGAATCAATCAAAGCGTGTTCTATATGTGCTTTTAACCGTTCAGAAGTTAAAATCGTGTCGTGCGCCACGAGAAGATTGCCCTCCACGGTAGATCCATTTATAACCCCTATGGCTGTTTCCATTGCATGCTCGCATGCTCTTTGTGCCTTTAAAATACACTCTAGTTCTTGTTTAGTTTTTATCTCTCGCGGTTTCGTCAATAAAAAGTCCTCCGCCGGGACCACTTCTATGCCGCTATTCTTCAGTGCCTCCGCTAGATATAACGGGAAATACCTTGGCACCTCAACCGCATTTACGGATTCTTCCTGGAGTATCCGGACAATGAGCTCTTCTGTTTTCAGTCCTTGCCCATAATCAAACGTAGAACGAACTTCTTTTATGCTCGACTCTTTTTTCGCCCGTTCATATTCCATCTGCGAAACGATGAGTATCTCTTTTCCTGTTGCATTCTGCGAAATGTGAAGATAAACGAATGGGGCATTAGATAAAAAATGCGTGACGTAGTACATATCCGCGTTATGCGCGCTCTCGCTGACCATTAGAATGGGTTTTGTCTTCATCTTTACCTTCCTGCTTAGTTTGATTAATAAAGTTAATGTTTTGTATTTGTATAGCAGCGGGGTAAGAAACCACGAGATTCCACGAGATTAACACAAGATTTTTGGGTTAGCATGGAGGGGATAAAAAGTCAATAGAGTCCTTAAGCAGGACCCATAGTATTGCTTTCTCGATGCATTAAGCCCTGATTTTTTTGGGGGGACTGCCTTTAGCAGATACAAAGAAGCATATCCTTTTTATTCCCTTTAGATATGGATATATGATAAGAGGTAATGTTAAGGAAATGAGAGAAGAAGGCGAAGAAAGAGAAAGCTGGTGGGATAAAATAGATATAACCAGATATTCGATAAAAAGCATGATTGCGATACCCCTGATCATTTTGCTTATCGCTTTTGCTGTGATTGCATATACGCAATTTAGTGTAGGTTCGCCCGTTCGTATGGGGATGGACTTCAAAGGCGGAACGATGGTGGAAGTGGCGACAGATGAGTCGCAAGAAGTGCTAACCGCGAAATTTGCCGAGTATCCTCTTGTACTCGTAGGGAAGACCGGTGTAGGAAACAAGAAACGAATAGAGTTCGGGCCTATGGATGAACCGCAGCGGAACGAGTTAATAGATCTGCTAAACGACTGTTATGGCGTTGGAACTTACATGATGGCGAATATAAGCCCTGTGTTCGGCAAGCAATACCTAAAACAGGCATTATATGCTATTATACTTGCTTTTACTTTGATGGCGATAGTGGTATTCGCGGTATTCCGAAAGATTATACCACCCTCAGCAGTAGTTTTTGCCGCTTTTTCTGACATCGTAATCGCTATTGCCTGCATAAACCTGATTGGGATGGCGTTATCGCTTGCCACGGTCGCGGCGTTGCTCATGCTCATCGGCTATTCTGTGGATTCTAATATTTTACTGACGACAAACCTGCTTCGTAAAAAGGGCGAATTAAACGAAAAGATACGAAACACGATGAAAACCGGTGTTATGATGACCTCTACAACGTTGACCGCAGTCCTTGCAATGTTCATCGTTTCTTATCTCATTGATATTCCAATCTTAAAAGCGATTTCAATCGTGCTCCTGTTCGGGCTCGTCATGGACTTGTTGAACACATGGCTGCTAAATGCCGGAATATTAAGGTGGTACATAGAACGGGAAGAGAAGAAGAAATTCGTGCAGCGCGGTATAAAGAAGGATATTACGAAGGTGAAAGCGACTAAAAAGGTGAAAGCATAAATACTGCGTGAACTTTCAGTCTATTTTCAGAGTCCTTCCGGCCATAACGGCCTCTTCGTTGACTTCTACTGTTTTTGGCGTCTCCCAGACCAACGTTCCGTCTTCTATATTCCCCTCGCGTATTTTATAAGTCTCTGCAAAAACGTCAAAGTCCGTCTCGCCGTCTATTGGCCCCCCGGTTGAGTAAGGCACGATAAACGTGTATGTACCGTTAGATACTGTCGTTTGTGAATACACAAATTCTCTTCCCTGGTTTGTGGCCACATTTGCCGTTATCAAAACTAACGTACCGTTTGGTGCGGTTCCTACTATTTGCGCACCTTTTACGTATTCAAAAACCTTCACGAAACTCACCGGTTTGATAAATTCAGGAGTTAGTTTTATCTGCCCACCTTCCATTTCTACACCGCGATGAAGATTCTCCGCTTCTGTCTTTGCGCTTTGATAATCGCCCTCATAATGTTCCCAGCGCCGAATATCGCCACTTCTAGCGTCTTCAACAGCAAAAGGGATCAGGTACTGAGGCGATTCATGCACTAACCGATAGTGCTGCAATGCCGGAATGGCTTCGGTCTTGATAACGGTGCGCGTACCGTCAAACAGGTGCAAACGTGCTTCCATCGTCTTGTAAAACTTTGTAGTCCGTTTCACTCTATATCCCTCTTTTGTCTTCACTTGCACGTAGTAGCCTTCCGTGTCGCCCGCCCAGAGCATCATCGCACTGAATTTGTTATAGAGCGAATCCCAGAAATCCACCATCTTGTAATCGCTCACTACATATCGTACATCCAGCGCATCTGCGACTTCGTTTGCCTCTGTCTCGTTCGTTGCAGTAAAGAATACACAAGCACCCGGTAGATTATCCCGATACGGGCCGCCAATACCCTGCTGAAAGTTATTAGCTACGGGAATCCGATGAGCGATGCGAGTAATCCAGTGACCGTAATCCCACCAGTTCATCACCGAATACGCTGATTTGGGGTACTCATAGCCGTTACGTGTTGCTGGCACTGCATATAAAGCGTAATAATCTACGCCTGTATCCGGGGTGTTATCCCGCATCCACGAAAGGGATTCATACCAATCATATTGTGGGCCACTTTCACTCTTCGCAGTCGCTAATGTACGTCCTTCATATTTCGTTCCCGGTATACCAATCAACGGGAAAAACATAACGAGTACAATAACCGCAAAAGCAATACAGGCATCTGTGTGTAACAACTTCTTCTCGGGTTCCTGCGTTTTTTTGGTCTTTGTCTTTTTACCTTTATCCTTCTTTATCTTTTCCCTCGCTCTATTCCGCTCTTGCTCTTCTCTCAAATCCACAAATCCGATAATTTGCCATGCGACAAAGCCACACAAAATCGCTACATTCACTGCGTAATACGCTGCAAATCTGTTCTGCCCGAAACATGCGAGTAGAATCACGATACTCCAGACGACAAAAAAAACCTCTTCCGACCTGAATTTTTTTGAAATGTTATAAACCATCCATGCAAGACCAGCGAGAGCGATAAAGAAAGTCGTGTAGAACCAGTTCAGGATATCGTCCCAACTCATTGGCTGAACATCGGCTATCGCTAAATCAATCTCAGAAGGAGCAAATATGTACATAAGGGGTTCTGTCAGCGTTGCAAATAAAACGGGATTTAAAACTCGTAAAAGAAGAAACGCTATTACGCCAACTACAAATATTGTTACAGGATACCAATACGGATTTACTTCTCGTGCTCTAAACAAAAAGGAGAGTATTGCAAAAGCAAGGAATACTGTTATGCCCATGAACAGAGAAATAGGGTGGAATGTCTGGAGAAAGCCGTAAGAAAGTGCAGGTGCTATCATAAATAAGGGGATTATGAATACCGGCATGCTAAGAATACAAAGATAATCGGTGCTCGTGTCCCGGAGATGGTCTATGATGTATTGAACCAAAGCATATACAAGCAGAATGAATACGATAAGCGGCGCACCCATCCACGTGAGGAAATATAACCCGATTGAGAGCCCTGCTAAAGACGAATAAACTAAAGGCATTTTTAAGGATTGCCAATCTCGATCGGTGAAAGAATAAAAAGTTATATCATTTTCTCTTGCACTCTTTAGCGCGAGGATAAATAATAGTATGGCAATCGTGCTGAGCAGCGTCTCCATCGCGTGATGGTCGGTATAGCCCAACAGAGTACGAGCTAAGAACTGTCCGGGAATGATCGCGATTAGTGCTGCGGACATAAGCCCGGTACCGCGATTATACAACGCTTTTCCGATGTAATAAACAGGTAATATCGTAAGTGTACCCAACACTGCAGGATACCATGCCGCTATCACTTCCATTTCATGCAGACCTAACGCCGAGCTGCTCGGTTCTATCACCCGTACGATAAAAGCAAGCGACATGTCAAACAACGGAGCACCAAAAGGGTTGTATGTACCGAAAGGATAAGCGGTAAACGGATCGAAGTAGATACGATATGGAAAGTGATGTAGTGTGTTTTCAAGAAGCCGCAGGTTATACCAGGGATCGTACACGGCAAATCGCACAAAATGGTCTGTAAAAACGATGTTATACGGTATCGCAGCTCGGATATAGAGCGCCAAGCAGAATATAAAAGCTAATATAACGCCACAGATCAAAGAAGTCCTTTTACTCTCTTTTAAAATTGCACTCATGCTTACTCGTTTCCTTCTTTCACATCTTATTTTACATTGCGCTTATCTTAAAAATTAATGCTTCTTATTTTGTTATGCTGATGTATAAAATCATTACTATTTTTCTAATTGGATATGTATGACACTTAATAGGGGGGCGAGAGTAGGAACAAATGCCAGATGTATCGGTAGTAATCCCATCCTTGAATGAGGAGAAGACGATAGGAAACTGCATTACGAAGGTAAAGGCGATGTTTGAGGCGCATCATATAGATGGCGAGCTCATTGTTGCCGATAACTCCACGGACAATACCGCAGAAATAGCGCGGTCTTTAGGTTCGATAGTAATCACACCCGAAAAGCGGGGTTATGGTAATGCGTACCTTGCCGGGATTTCGCACGCAAAAGGCGATTTTATTGTTATTGCTGATTCCGATGGCACCTATGATTTAGCGGTGCTACCAGATTTTTTAGCGCCTTTGATGAATGGCGATGCGGACTTAGTCATCGGGAACAGATTTGGTGGCGGCATGTCAAAGGATGCAATGCCCTGGCTACATCGCTACGTAGGAAACCCGGGCTTAACCCGGATTTTGAACTGGTTATTTAAGATTAACTTATCGGATACGCATTGCGGCTTTCGGGCGTTCACGAAGGCCGCATACGAGAAGATGGATTTAAGCACTGGCGGGATGGAGTTCGCATCCGAGATGATTGTGGAGGCCGCGAGAAAGAACCTGAAGATAAAAGAAGTACCAATAGCGTATTATCCAAGAATCGCGCCTTCAAAACTGAACTCGTTCAGTGATGGCTGGCGGCATCTGAGGTTCATGATGCTCTATAAGCCCATACCGTTCCTATTCGTCCCTGGGATGTTGGTATTCTTGCTTGGTGTGCTATTGAGTTTGACAATCCTTCTACTCGGTAATGTGGAGACTTCGCACATGCACTCTCTAATTCTCGGTAGTATACTTGTTATCATCGGTTTTCAGACAATAGCTATGGGCATATTCATGAAGGCATATGCTGTTGTGCACGGGTTGTGTGAGAAAGAAGGTTTTATTAAAAAGCTGCTTGACTATCACTCGCTGGAAATTGAGCTTATCCTCGGTGCTGTGCTGCTATTAGGCGGGTTGGTTATTGGATTAAAAGTGCTGCATACATGGATAAGCGTTGGTTTCGGGTCGCTATCCGAGATAGAATACGCAGTTGTGGCTATGTTACTTGCTGCGATCGGAATACAGGTGATATTCACCGCGATTTTTTTGAGTGTGATGTTGCTGGAGGATGGCGATTGAACTATCCGCTTTCTCGTTGTGTCTATTAATTGGGCTCTCGGAAATCCCTTACCCTGTATTCTGCCTTATAAGGCTCAAAAACCGTGTTATTGTGGTGATCCGCCGACAAGTGGATTGCCCAATAGCCATAATGCCCCTCATCCAGGAATAGCTCTATCGAAGTGGTATCATAGACTTCCTTAGAGTTTGTGATATTCTCTGAGGAATAGTATTTCCAGTAAGGGTCTATTATAGCCCAATTCGATAATCTACGCCAGTTGCCACCTGTGTATATCATCCCGTAGGCGTGACTGCCCGAAGACCCCCATGCTATCGTCTTGGGCCCTAAACTTTTATATGCCAACCGGCAGAGGTCACGTGTGTAATGAACACAGACCGCCGAGTCTTTCTTGGGTGATTCGAGACTCGTGTACTGTTTTATCCAGGTTATTACGCGCTCCGGGTTTTGGGGATACACAACTTCGTCAAGAATAACCGTGGACTTTCTTCTCTGTTCGAGCGTATAATCTGATAGGTTCCAAATCGGGATATTTTCCTCGACCTGGTAGCGGTAATTCAGCGGTACATGATCCGCGAAATAATAAAAATCTTTGTGGTCACAGCGAAAATCAGCATTCAAATCCCACGGTACGTACCCACTATAACGTCCGTTAAAATGAGATTTCAATATGTCCAGGTCTAGCTGGTTGATATACCCATCGTCATTAAAGTCGAGATCGGTCAATGCACCGACAGTTTCTTGAGCTTTCGTTTCTGCAGCTACACATGCTCCTGCTATGACGCCGTAGATCATAAAAAACACCATGCTTAAATACAAAAATACGGTAAACCAATGCCGAGTAGGGGTCATAGCCACTGCCTCTCTGAAACTGCTATCGTGCAGGTTATTTCGGTGCTTAAATGCTTTGCTTGCGTTTCAGTCCGGTAACTCATCCCCATAGCTTCGCTAGAACCGTGTACCTGATTGGGTTCCGTTCTGCGGCGGTTTCTACTCGCTAGCTGGATTTGCACCAACTTATGTTTTTCGCTCGACATACTCATATTAACACCTAAAACCATGCTCCGAGAAGAGCAATGCTAAACTATTGTTATGATGAACACTATATCTTTTCTGTTTCGTTCGGCTAAGCATTTTTATTATTCTTTCTCCGCGACTCCTGCTTCTTCAAACGTGGCCATCTCCCGCAGTATCTTACATGATGCGTCCACGATGCCCATACCCAGTGCGGCACCTGTGCCTTCTCCCAGTCGCATATTCAAATTGAGCAGTGGTACGAGTCCCATGTAGTCCAAAATAGCGCGATGTCCCGCTTCCACGGAGAGATGTGATGCAATACTATATTCTTTAATTCTCGGACTGAGTTCGTATGCGATAAGTGCAGCGGCACCTGCGATGAAACCATCTATAACAACAGGAATACGATGTGCAGCGGCTGCGAGTATCGCCCCGGCTATACCGCCAATCTCAAATCCGCCTATCTTCGCTAATATGTCTATTGCATCGCCTCGATCCGGCGTATTAATATCTAACGCTTTTTGTATTTGCTCTATCTTTCGCGTCAGTCCCGCATCGTCCAGGCCCGTGCCACGTCCCGTTACCGTCTCGACCGCTTCGCCGGTTATAAACGCCGTAATTGCACTGCTTGAGGTCGTATTCCCTATGCCCATGTCTCCAACACCAACAATGTCCACCCCGTTCTCCAGCACATTCTCCAGCACTTCTATTCCTGCTTCTATTGATTGTTTCGCAGCGTCATAACTCATTGCTGCACCCTGGGTCATATTCGCTGTTCCATACGCGATTTTATTGTCAATAAAATTCTCCGTTTTGTTTGTAATCGCGAAATCCGCTGCAACGCCCATGTCCACTACAACCACCCGTGCACCGATATGTCTTGCAAGAACGTTTATTCCGGCACCGCCATTGATGAAATTATAAACCATCTGTAACGTCACTTCTTGGGGATACGCGCTCACGCCTTCAGCCACAATGCCGTGGTCGCTTGCCATTGTTAAAATCACTTTGTGCTTTAGCTCAGGCATATAATTCCCGGTTATTCCGGCAACTCGCACCGAAATGTCTTCTAAGACGCCTAAACTACGCAGTGGTTTCGTGAGTGTGTCTTGCCGTGCCCGCGCAGCTTCCATTACCTCGCCGTTTAAAGGTTCTATCCGTTCTATCGTTTCTTTTAATCTGTCCATATAGGAATTATGTGACTAACTATTTTTAAAGCTATCTTTTTGCGCTACGGATGTGATGTTTTGCAGGGTAATACAACTCAGCCGTATATCTACGGTTACCCCTGCATAGTAGCCAGGGTATACAGTGAGTTATTGATTTAACGGGCGAGACTGTCATTGCCCTAGTACTGAACGCTTTGGGATTCGTGTACCGACGTCTGTACATATTCCCTGAGTTCAGGGCAAAATATCATAAATCGATAACATAAAACGGGTCAGGTTTATTCCTATCACCCCAACGTGCATCGGCTGACCAGGCACCATCGGGTTTTTCCTTTTTACGCGTGTTTACCGTGATAGTCCGTTCGTCGGGATTAAATGTTAGATGGGTTTGATAGATCATAGTGGCCCTCAAGTTTTGATGGCCCAGGAGTTCCGGGATCGTCCTGATGTCCTGACCTTTTTCCAATAAATGTGTCGCGAAGCTATGTCTTAGTGTATTAACAGAGGCATTTTTCGTGATGCAGATATTTCCAACCGCGGTTTTGAATGCCTGCTGCAGTGATGCAGGATGTACGTACCTCTCTAATTTCAGATAATTTCTTTTTATGTATAAATACTTACCAACGTATATTATTTGATGGTTTTTCGTGTACTTCCAGAACTATTGGTCACCCATCCCCAGATAAAAATTGTGAATCTGCACAAAAAATCGATTACCCGATGAAACCCACATGCAGAAATATTCAATCGTGCAAACTAGACCGTAATTTGCTTCAAGATGCTTAGTGTGAAAGACAAATGGCACCCAGGATGTTTATCTTCTCCCTCATCTTCGCGACAAAGCGGTTTATGCTTTCGATATGCCCGTAATATGCTTCTTTTGTCTTTTTCACGTTAAACTCTAGCTCAAATCCATCCTCATTAGACTTGTTGCGAAATAACCATTAATGGGAGAAAACAACTATCACCTACTCCCACCCCTCAGATTCAGCGGCACTTCAAATGATAATTCCACAACCCACATGAAATCAACATGGCTTTATCATTAAAAGAATCAGTTTTGTTACGAAACTTATCAGTAGTTATCCGCAGGCGTTTAATTCCGGCGATCGCATGCTCTACCCGAACCCTGACACCACTGATAGCTTTATTCCGCACCTTATCTTCATCCGTCAATTCTTGGCCTCTCGGCTTCTTCTTTGGCATCATAACACTCGCTTCGGGGTAATCCGTATCAATGCCTATGAAGGCCAAATCTAACCATAACAGTATGCTTTTCGGGAATAGTCCTGGCGGGAATATGTCTTTAAAGATGCTATAATCATGCCTTTTACCTTCTTCCGGTGGGCTCAGAAAACCAATTTTTTTA
>QENJ01000006.1 GCA_013374505.1 Candidatus Methanophagaceae archaeon | reverse complement strand
AGGTGCCCGGGAAATCAATAGCTCTGCCATGCCCCATAATGCGACACGCACTTGGTGTTGTTTCTTCGCTTGCCAGCGCAGGAAAGCCAAAAGGAGTTGAGGAACTGAGGATACTTAATGAGGCTATTTTTCACCCAATATTCGATGGTACGATAAAGAAAGGGGATCTACTCTCTGTGATGAATATATTCCATGCCGCAGTCGAACGACGACTTGCGAGGGGTGCTGCTGAGAAGTGGCTGCGCGAAAGATACAGGTATTAGCTTTTGTCGGGGCACCGGCAGCGGGTAAGACCGAAGCGGCATCAATCGCAGCGGAGCTGGGCATTCCGGTCGTAACGATGGGAGACGAAGTACGGAAAGAGTTGAAAAAGCGGGGTCTTCCAAAAAACGACGAAAATGCAGGAAGAGTTGCGACTGAGCTGAGGGCAAGAGAGGGGCTGGATGCAATTGCAAAGCGGTGCATACCACACATAAATGAGATTGATACGAAAGTCGTGCTTGTGGATGGTATAAGAGGTATAGCCGAGGTAGAAACGTTCAAGAAGGAATTCGGTGACGAGTTCCTGCTGGTGAATATAGAAGCACCTTTAGAGGTTCGATATGAACGAATAAAGTCACGAGGTAGAGAGGACGATTTATTAAGCCTCGAAGAGTTCAAAAAACGAGAGGCCCGGGAGAAGGGGTGGGGTATGGGTGATGCAATGAAGATAGCATCGCGGATTATCAAGAACGAAAGTACCGTAGAAGAGTTTAAAGAAGAGCTAAAAGCGTTTTTACAACAATACAAACACACAAAAAAATAGTGAGAGTGGATGGAAAAACCATTCACCCATATTTTACGGCTTTTTCATTTCCCCGTACATCCATGCACATTTTAATAGTCGCCCGTGCAATCGCTGAAAGTACCAGTTACTGTAATCGGATTTGCCGCCCCTGTTTCACTGCACGGCACTAACGTTTCAATCCGTAGTCGCATCCATTAACGCATCAATTAATCAGTCTGTTCGATTTTTTTCTTGCTCTTTTAACATCACCACCTAATTCGAGAAATTCTTATATAGCGCATTCCCGTAGCGCTTTCATCCCAATGGATGAACGTAAAAGCACTAAAATCTTCTAATTTGTCTTTACGTATACTATATAGAAAATCACTTTATTTGAAGCTATTTATTGCGTATAGAAACTTATCAATTGTATTCAATATTTTTATCACATATTACAATGAAAGTTTATCTGCTTGGAAATGCTGCGATTGCAATAGGCATCCTCGAAGCGGGAGTTGTTACCGGTTATCCCGGGACACCGACATCCGAGATCGTAGAGACCTTAGCGCCTTTCGGCAGTAAGTATGGCATACATGCGGAATGGCCGGTAAACGAGAAGGCCGCGTTAGAAGTCGCTATTGGAGCTTCCTGAACCGGTGTACGAGCGGTTACAGCCCTGAAACATGTAGGCTTAAACGTTGCCGCGGACCCATTTATGACACTGGCATACGTCGGTGTTACGATGCGGGCTTGTAGTTAGCGTCTCCGATGACCCGTTCTGCCACTCGTCACAGAACGAGCAGGACAACGTGGTAAAATCTGAGAACCCTCCGGATCAACTGCCAGAATAAGAACGCTATGAAGTGTGTAATGCGAACCTTTGTAAGAAATTTGCCCTAACTCGAAAGGGTGTGCTGACTTGTCGAACGGTGTTTAATGTATGCACGGAGGCAGAATGTAAGTAGTTCAATTACGCCTGTAATAAACGATAAAAATACAGACATTCAATCAAATACGTGCAACAAATCCTTACGCTTCCTGCATATCCTCAAAATCATAGCAGAGGTATCCTTCTGCCCTTAGCTCACCTTTTCCCGCTAATCTCTTCGCAATCAACCCAAAATACTCTACCCTTTCGCATTTATTCCACGCCACGTATTCTGATTTCTTTTTCAATTCTGTAATAATCTGATTCGCTTCACCCAACGTCAAATCGTGCCATTTCACCTCGAAGAAAGCTACTTCTTTTCGCACTTCATTCAACGCAACCACGTCTATCTCATTATCTTTCTGCCACCATCTTCCTAATTTTGTATAAACTGTTTCACGAGTTCGGTCTTACCTATCCGTCTCCTACCATAAATGATGATGAAAATACTCTAATTACCCCAGAAGCACCTTCACCGCTTCCTTATCCAGTTCCTGTCTATGATTTTGATCATTCCATATCTTCCGGTAAAAATAGAAATACTCATAGAGCTCTGGTAAATCACGGCAAGAAACAACCCGGTGGTTCTCAATAACTTGAGCCTTCATGTATAACGAAAGCTCCTCAAATAGCCATATGTCATATCTTTTCACCGACACGTTTATATTCACGTAAATCTTTCTCAAGATTGCGCTCATGCCACTGCTATCTATTACGTCAGGTGCAACAACACAGAAATCACGGTCACTTCTGCTATCTACTTGCCCTTTCGCACCCGATCCGAACAAAAGAACAGCAAGTATTCTTTTATCGCCCTCCAGAAATGCGAACTCCGATTCTATTCTTTGGTACTCATCCATTTCTTCACCGCCACAACGAAATTTCCCATCGGTTCCAGAAGGTATCTTATCGCTTCTAAAGCTATTCCCGTCATCTAATCCGTTATATTCATGGACTAGTCTATTTCTCAAACCATCTGCTTCTTTCAATGCTGCTTTTACACGTTTATCTATCAAATTTAATTAAAGATCCACAGTTACCGTTTTACCGTCCATCACCGCTGCTTCCGATACATTCACTTCTTTCTCCGCGGTCCACATCACCGTTGCGTTCCCTACATCCTGCCCGGCCTTTAAGGTATAAGGTGACGCGAAAACATCGAAATTCGTGCCGCCTTCCACCGGTCCTTCAGTTGAATACGGCACGATGAACTCGTATGTACCGTTTGACATTACCCGTTCCACATACACAAAATTTCTACCCTGATTCGTGCTCACAGTAGTTGCTATCTCAACTATCGAGCCGTTAGGTACGGTCCCTTCTATCCGTGCACCTTTCACGTACTCAAATACCTTCACGAACTTTATCTCCTGTCCCCCAAAAGTTATTATAGTACTTGGCGATTCGTGAACAAGCCGATAATGCCGCAACGGCTCTAAAAATAGGTCTTCGCTCAAGGCTACCCCGATACCGTCTAACACGTGCAGACGTGCTTCTATCGTGCTGAAATACTTCGCGCTGGGTACAACACGGGTTCCTTCGTCTGTCGGAACCTGTGTATAGTAGCCGCCCGTATCTCCGGCCCATACGGTCATCGCACCGAATTTGTTATAAAACGCATTGAACGCATCCGCCATCATGAAATCACTCACCACGTAGCGCACACCGAGCGCATCCGCAACTTCGTTTGCTTTGTTTACATCGCGCGTGACGAAGAACACGCAAGCGCCGGGGTTACCACTTCCGATAGGACCACCTATGCCTTGCTGAAACGGATTTGCAACCGGAATACGATGCGCTATTCTCGTTATCCAATGCCCGTAGTCCCACCAGCTTATTACCGAATATGCCTCTGGCGGGTATTCATAATCCTCAAATCTATTCGTTGTTTCATTAATAGGCGGCTCTTCGTACAAAGCGTAATAATCCACACCAGGACTCGGCGTATTCGCTTTCATCCAGGAAAGCGATTCATACCAGTCATTTTCAGGTCCTCCGCTATATTTTGCAGTTGCTAAAGAAGTCGTTAGTGGTGGGTAAAACACAACCAGACCAATCAAAATTAAAGTGATGACAAAATCTGCACGTGCATAACGTTTTAGTTTAGCTACGCTTGTACGCTCTTCTTTATCCGCTACGGGCTTCGTCTTTTCTTTTGCCTTCTGTGCCGCGGCACCTCCTTTCTTCTTCCCTTTTATCCTCTCCCCCGTACCTTCTCCCCGCACCTCGCCTCGAAACGCAACAAACTCGATTATCTTCCCGGACACGAACCCGGTGAGTAGTGCTGCGTTCACAGCATAAAAATATACGAACCTGTTCTGACCTCCATCTATAATTGGGTTCCAACAAGCAAGTAGCATCACCGCGCTCCAGACGACAAACAAAATCTCCTCTGCACGGAATTTACGTGCTATTTCATAGGCAAGCCATGCGAAACCGATAAACGCGATGAAGAAACTGGTAGTGAACCAACGCCACGCCTCGCCCTCCGCAATTTTTCCGGTATATGGCGAAAGAATCTGCAGAGGATGAATCTCTGCTACGGTTCGTGCAGTCTCACCCGGGAGGAATATGCAAAGGCTTCCAGTCAGTGAAGCATATAAAGATGGACTTACCGCATTCACAAGCACAAAAGACAAAATCCCGAGTACCAATAGCACAATAGGATAACCATAAGCGTCTATTTCCTTGTAGTTCATCAAGAACGAGATAGCACCTAAAACTCCGAATACGGCTATGCCAAGCACAAGTGAGATGACATGAAATGAGGTCAATGACCCCGGATGCAGCGCAGGGAGAATCATAATCAAAGAGATAAGTAAGGCGGGTATGGCTACAATACAGAGATAATCCGTGCTCTCGCCACGCATATGGTCAATGATATGCTGAACCACGGCGTAGATGAGCAATACGAATATGAATAGCGATGCACCTTTCCAGGAAAGGAAAAAACACCCGAAGAAGAAGCCGCCGAAAAAGGAATAAAATAACGGTTGCTTCAAAGAGCCCCAATCCTTATTTGAGACAGAATAAAACGTTATCTCGTTTTTCTTCGCGCTCTTCACTGCAAGGATAAAGAATAAGATCACTATCGTGCTTAATAGCGTCTCGGCCACGTGATGGTCCGTGAACCCGAGCAGAGAACGGGACAAGAACTGCCCGGGAAGAACTGCGATTAACGCTGCGGAAAGGATACCGGCGTTTCTGTTCCATAAAACTTTACCGATGAAATAGACGGGGATAACAACAAGCGCACCTAAAACCGCGGGGTACCAGGCGCCTATTACTTCTATGCCATGTTCGCCTAAGGTTGCGTAAGGATTACCAAGCCCTATTATCCAGATAATAACAGCAAGTAGGTAGTCAAATAAAGGTGCAAAAGGAATGTTCGTGCCATGCGGGTAATACGTGAGGGGATCGAAATCTATACGATGCGGGAAGTTATGCAATGTGTTTTCCACGAGCCGCATGTTGTACCACGGGTCGTTACCGCCGAATCTCACGAATGCACCACCAAAAACGCTGTTATAAGGTAGAGCCCGTATGTAAAGCGCTAATCCGAACATCAAAGCTAATATAGCACCGTAGATTAAAGAGATTTTGTCAATGCTATTCAGTGTTATCTTCATTTTTATCTCTCTCCTCTCGTTCTCAATTTTACTGTTATTCCCTTTACATCATAAAAATACCATAGATCTAATACTCTAATCTTCTGTAAGGGTATATATATATTTCAGCGATTATCTAAACACATACTATGATACCATTAATACTGCCACTTGCCATAGCACTAACCACCATAATAGCTGTGGTCTATATAACATATTGCTACGCATTTATCACCGCGAAAAATGGAGATTTAAAATGTGTAAGCAAGTATCCACATATAAGCATTGTCCTTCCCGCGTATAATGAGGGAAAAGCGATAGAAGGCCGTATAAATAATATAGCTCAAAGTGATTACTCAGGCGAGCTGGAATTGATAATCGTAAGTGACGCATCAATTATGGCTAATTAATATTTTTAGAAGGGCTAAAAGATACAAATGAAGATATTGCTCGTTTCAACACAGGATTATATACATCATCCAATTCCTTCGAGACATCATTACATATTCGAGGAACTGGCAAAGAGGCATGAGGTACATGTACCACATTTTCATGTCAGCCGTGGCAAAGAGCGAGAGACGAGGTTGATCGTACACGAAGCGACAATATTTCCTTTTCAGGGTCCTATATTGCATTACACATTGAATGCACCGTACCAGTACGCGGTATTCAAGCGAATATTAAAAGAAGCGGAGATAGATGTAGTCGTGGCGGCGCACATATTTGCCGGTGCGGCGGTGATAAAAGCGGCGAAGAAATACGGTGTGCCTGTGGTATTCGACTTGAAGGATTGGTTTCCGGATTCGGCTGCAGCGTATTATAAGAACCGTATGCTAAAGAGGGCTCTGTGGGAAGGTGTGTGGCAAGTTACGAAGTATAATCTCGATAGGAGCGATAGGATAACAACGGTTTCGCCTTCGCTCGTAGAGAAACTGAAGAAATACGGATATGACGCGAAGTTAATTACAAATGGTGTGAATACGGATATTTTTAAGCCGATGGATTCGAAAGAGGGTAAGAGGATGCTGGGATTGGACGGGGATTGTTTTGTGGTTGGATTTGTGGGGGCAATAGAAAGGTGGTATGCTCTGGATGAGGTGATAAAGGCGTTTACAGATCTATTACAGGCTCGAGATAATGCGAAATTGCTGATAGTCGGAGGAGCATTGTTCACGGATTATGAAAATCATTTGAAGAATTTGGTAAAACAACTGGCAATAGAAGACAAAGTAATCTTTACTGGTTTGGTTGAATATAAGAACCTACCTAAATACATCTCGGCAATGAATGTCTGCCTTATACCTCTTTCCCCTCCTGCCTGGGTCAACATAGCTATGCCAAATAAGTTCTTTGAATATTCCGCCTGTGGTAAGCCTATACTCTCTACTCCGATCCCGGATATTATGAAGATAGGTGGGGAGAATCTATTTATCTATCAAAGTAAAACTGAATTCATAGAAGGAATAAAAAAAGTCAGGGATAACCCCAGAACCTATAGGATAGATGTGGAGAAGTATAGTTGGAAGAGCGGAGCAAGGGAGTTTGAAGATTTGTTAGAGGATGTTATATGCAAAGAGAACAAGTAAGTGTATCTGTTTAGGTGTCAGGTTTTAGGGGTTAGACGTAGGATACTGGCACCTTCATCACAGCTATACAAATACAAGTAAGTTTTTATTATGTCTAGGGAAGGATATAGGAGAAGATGAAAGTTTGCATACTCACGACTGTGCATCAACCTTATGATACACGAGTATTCCACAAAGAGGCGAAGAGCCTCGCAAAGGTGCATGAGGTTGTATTAATCGCACCGGATGACGAAAGAGCAGATAAAGAAGTGGATGGTGTGCGGGTTATCACGATAAAAAAACCCAAAAATACGCTTTTGCATCCGATAACGATGTGGCGTGTATTCAAGGCAGGATTTAAGCAGGACTGTGATGTTTTTCATTGTCATGAACCCGGTTCGTTATTTGTCTGTACCTTTCTTAAGTACATTAAGCGAAAAAAATTGATATATGATGTGCATGAACATCACGCATCATTGATTGCAAACAATGATATATTTCCTGTGTTCGTGCGAGGGTTAATAGAGAAAATTTCTTTTAAGTTGGAGTTAATCCTAAGTAGATTTGCAGATTATATAATCGTGGTCCGAGGCGATCTGGAAACAACATTCAAGAAAGTCAATAAAAATACAAAAATACTATATGTTTGTCCGGATCTTTCGTTTTTTACGCTAAAAAAAGTGAACCGAGAGGATATGGTGATTTATGAGGGTGCGGTTGACATCGAAAAACGCGGGTTGGACATCTTTTTAGCATCGCTGGTAATCGTATCTAAAAAAAATGAGCGCATAAAATATCTTGTTGTGGGAAGAATACCGGAAGATGATTTATCGTTCGCCACTGAATATCTAACAAAAAATAATGTGGCGGATCGTTTTGAATACACCGGATGGGTTGACTATAATGCGGTGCCCGAATATTTAAGCCGAGCAAAAATTGGTGTGATTTTACTTCAGCCTGTGTATTACAACAACATAATGGGCATTCCAAATAAGTTATTTGATTATATGGCTGCCGGTATTCCAGTTATTGCAAGTAACTTTCCGAATATTTTGGAGATAGTAGAAAAAACGAACTGCGGGATACTGGTGAATCCCGCGGATCCACAGGAGGTTGCGACAGCAATATTATATTTACTAAAAAATACGGAAGTTGCCGAAGCAATGGGTGACAATGGAAGGAAAGCGGTAGAAGAAAGATATAACTGGGAAAATATGGAAAAAGAACTTTTACAGATATACAATAGCTTGGATGTGTAAGGCTGTTTCACATATTAGCAGTCAAATAAATCAAAAGTTAGTTGTGCCGTTTTCAGTGGTGGCGGGAATAAACATGAAAGGAAGAGATAAAATAGATACACGCTTTAAGTTCCATTACGGCATTATGTAATAGACGTGAGGTGAGCGGATGGAGAAAATATGTGTGCTGGGTTTGGGATATATTGGACTGCCGACCGCAGTGCTATTTGCTACAAATAGCTATGATGTTGTTGGTGTGGATATAAACAGAGAGATAGTCGAAAAGGTGAACAAAAAGGTTACACCATTTGAAGAGGCTGGTCTGGAGGAACTTTTGGTTAAAGCAGTTGATTTACGTAGATTCAAAGCATCAACAACGCTAGAAAAGGCGGATGGCTTTATTATTGCCGTTCCAACACCTTTTGATAAAAGGAACCGGATGGCAGACTTGAGTTATGTGATAGAAGCCACGAAATCCATTGCGCCATATCTTGAAGAAGGAAATCTTGTGATAATCGAGTCAACGGTGCCACCGGGTGCATGTGAAAAAGTCGTGGTACCCATTCTCGAACAAAGGGGAAATGCGGAAAAGAGCGGATTAAAAGCAAAAGAAGATTTTTTTGTTGCGCACTGTCCAGAGAGAGCAATGCCTGGGAGTACGCTTCACGAGATGGTAAATAACGACCGAATAATAGGCGGAATAGACGAAAAATCGGCGGAACTCGCAAAAAGTATTTACGCAAGTTTTGTAAATGGCAGGCTTTACATCACGTCCATCAGGACGGCGGAGATGATTAAACTTATGGAGAATACCTATCGTGATATAAATATCGCACTTGCGAACGAATTTGCGCAGATAGCAGAAGAAGCGGGGATAAGTGTTTGGGATGCCATAAAACTCGCAAATAAGCATCCGCGGGTAAATATTTTAAACCCGGGACCTGGAGTCGGAGGGCATTGTATTGCTGTGGATCCGTGGTTTCTTACCGAAGATAGCACAAAAAACCGTATAATCTCTCTTGCACGTGAGATAAACGATGGTATGCCCGTACACGTACTACATAGGGTCAGAAAGATGCTGGCTAACATTAAACGAGAGGCGGTGAGCATTACAATATTAGGAGTTGCGTATAAAGGCGATATAGGCGATACGAGGGAGACACCGGCGTTAAAGTTAATACGGCTTGCCGAAAAGGAAGGATATGCAGTAAAGATATATGACCCTTATGTAAACGAAGAAGAGTTTGAATATCCGCTCTTGCCCCTGGAAGAAGCGGTGAAAAACAGTGATTGTATCGTGGTCTTAACAGACCATAACGAATTCAAATCGCTATCGCCAGCTAAAATAGGTGAGTTTATGAGGACAAAAAAGATTTTTGATACGAGAAACTGCCTTGAACATGAAAAATGGAGAGAGAATGGATTTGAAGTGGAGATTTTGGGGTGTTAAAGTAAAATGCTATCCATAATCCTGGGGACACGACCGGAGATACTAAAAATGTCGCCAATTTTAAGGGACTGTAAAAACCAGGGGCATATTGAGGATATTGACTGAAGGATGATTGAGAAAAGATTGGAACTTCTCGATTCGTGGATAGCTGGAAATGGATACGAAGGGTACGATGTCTATGATCTTTTAAGCATCCGGATTTTCAGGATATTCCAAAAGAATAGGTATACTACATTTGCATTAAAACTGATTTTGGATATGTTTCCGTTTGGTTTCAGAAAACTGTTCCATGTAGGAAAGATGATCAATGCGAAGGCAATGGCACTCTTTGCAGATAGCTATTTAAATCTGTACAAGCGATTTGACGAGGAGAAATACAGAGAAAAAGCGGTATTTTGTTTGGATTGGCTTATGAAGAATCCAAGTAAAGGTTACTCATGTTTTTGCTGGGGGTATCCATTTGACTGGCAGTCACGCACGTGGATTCCAAAGAATACGCCATCGAGTGTTGTTACTTCTATTAGCGCGCATGCCTTCTTGGATGCGTTTGAGATTTTAGAAGAGCCGCGATACCTGGAAGTGGCAAAAAGTTGCTGTGATTTTATAATGCAAGACCTGAACATTGATCGTATCGCAGAAGATAAATTGTGTTTCAGCTATACGCCGATAGATACTCTACATGTACATAATGCAAATATGTTCTGTGCATCAATTTTGTACCGTGTAGGGGATATAACGAGCGATGAAAGCTACATAAAACTAGCAAAACAAGCGGTGAATTATACTATAAGAGAACAGAACGAGGACGGGTCTTGGTACTATTTTGGAATTCCGGAAAAGATGCAAGGTAGAATTGATAATTACCACACAGGGTTCATATTGCGAAACCTCTTCGAGGTATATAAAATAACAAAAGATGAGGAGCTATGGACGTGTATAAAAAAAGGGCTTGCGTTTTATACCACAAATCTGTTTGAGAATGGTCAAATACCTAAGTTTCATCATAATATCACTTATCCTATTGACATACATGCCTGTGCAGAATCAATTTTATGCTTATCAAAGTTGAGTGAAGTAGACCCAGAAGCGATAAAAATTGCAGAAAAAGTAGCGACCTGGACGATAGAGAATATGCAATCCCGGGAGGGATACTTTTATTATCGGAAATATCGTTTATTTACGTCAAAGATTCCGTATATCAGGTGGGGGCAGGCGTGGATGTTATATGCACTTTCGGTATTGGTAATTATTGAAAGTGCTCAATCGCACCATCAGGATACATACCACAAATGGAGCACATTGGAAGACAGAGAGATATAGCACGTTAAAATTGCGTAAAATCTTTAAATCCGTGGGATTTCGGATTGAACGACAGATTGGTTACTACTTTGCGAGACAAAAAAAAGAAATACTACCTGGTTCAAACCCAAAAACAAAGAGATAGGTGGCTGTTATTACCGTTGTTAGAGACTAAAATACCGTGCAAGACCGGTGAATACGTGTTTATCTTTAATAGACAAACGCCAATCCAAAATACATGTTTGAATCATTAATAATATATTAAGTGATAAGGAGAAATATAATATAATGTGTGGGAATGTGCGGAAACTCGCGAAAGAGTGGTATAAGTAGGAGTGGGAATTTAAGAAGATGCAGGAGGTGCATGGGGTGGCATTATACAGGATTAAGAGATAAAGAGGGTGATAAGATGGAGATAAAAACAAAAAGTGTCCTGAAAATGATTGGTGATTCACAGCGTGAAATTGAATACATAAAGAGGGATTTGATGCTTTTAGAGGAAGAGCCGAAGCAGAAGCTTTTGTATTCGTTGGCGGTCTTCGCGGTGTGGATATCATAGATGAGATGATAGAAGAAGCAAAGAAAAAATTGAAGGTAACGAGGGCTATTTGTCATTCTGGAGACATTTGTTGTTCTTGTGAAATGAGAGAGAAAAGGTATATAATATGACGTTAAAGGACACAGCGAAATCACTTCCTTACCCTCTGAAGCAGGGATTGAAATATGTGTACGGAGTGATCCCTCTACATATCCACTACGGGAAGGTGTTCCGTGAGACATACGCATTCTTGCAGAAATCACAATGGTGGACCAGAGAACAATTAGAGGAATACCAACTGGAGCAGCTAAGCCAGCTCTTACATCACGCATACGGGAATGTACCATATTATCGAAGAGTGTTTGATGAAAGGGGCTTGAAACCAAAAGATATACAGGATTTTACGGATTTGCAGATGTTGCCATATTTGACAAAAGAGATTATACAAAATAACCTCCCTGATTTAGTAGCCAAAAATTATCGCCAGTCAAAATTGCAATATGCGACCACAGGAGGTTCCACCGGCATCCCGCTAGGGTTATATCGTGAAAAAGGCATATCTGATGCGAAGGAGTGGGCATTTATGACCACGCAATGGAATAGAGTGGGATATCAATTTGGAGCTAAATGCATTGTTTTGCGAGGCAAGGTTGTTGAATCCGCCAGCAAAGGCAAATTCTGGGAATATGATCCAGTTAATAAGGATCTAATTTTATCTGCTTACCACTTAACAGAGGAAAATATGCCAAAGTATATCCAAAAAATCAGAGATTTTAAGCCAGATTTTATTCGTGCTTATCCTTCTACGATTACGATCATGGCAAGATTTATGAAGGAAAACGATATCGTGCCTTTTCCCTGTGTTAAAGCACTATTATGTGGCTCGGAAAATTTATATCCACTCCAACGAGAATTATTAGAGGCGATATTTCAATGTCGGGTGTATAGCTGGTATGGGCATGGTGAACGAGCAGTTTTAGCCGGTGAATGTGAGCATAGTAATTTTTATCACATCTTTCCCGAATATGGACTTGTGGAATTAATTGGAGAGAATGGAAAATCTGTAACAAAAGAGGAGGCAATGGGGGAGATCGTTGCAACAGGACTTAATAATTATGTGTTCCCTTTTATCAGATACAAAACGATGGATCTGGGCATTCACACAAGTAAAAAATGTGAGTGTGGAAGAGAGTATCCGCTATTAAAGAGGGTTGAAGGAAGGATGCAAGAATTAATAGTTGCTAAAGATAAAAGATTAATAACACTGACGGCATTAATATTTGCTCAACACTTTAAAGCTCATTCAAAAATTAAAGAAATGCAACTCGTTCAAGAGGAGGTGGGTAGAGTTCTTGTGAGGATAGTGAAGACTAATGAGTATTCAGTCAAAGACGAACAAGAAATCCGTCAAAAAATGCAAAAAAATGTTGATAATCAATTGGATATAACTTTTGATTATGTAGACGAGATCCCAAGAACTGCAAGAGGAAAGTACAGGTTTTTGATACAGAAATTGCCAATTGAGTTGGGTGATACAGAGTAACAATACAAGGGTGCCGTAAACATGAGTGAAATGAGTAAGAAACCAAGGATAGCATTAATAGGTCCATATCCACCACCTTATGGTGGTATTTCTGTGCATATCCAGAGGATGGCTGCAAAATTGAAAACAAAAGGCATTGAATATGTTATTTATGACGTTTCGAGAACTGTGAAAAATGAAAAGAATGTTGTTTGTATAACAAATTTAAAAAGATGGCTGCAAAAGTATTTTTTCTTTGCAAAAGAAGATATTATACATTATCATAGCTCAAATTGGATACTGCGAACTATTTTTGGATTGATGAGTTTTTTCGGAAAGAAAACAATTATCTCGATTCATGGTGAAAGCTTAAATGATTCTTTTAAGAACGCTGGTTGGTTTCAAAATAAAATAATAACCTACGCTCTTAAACGTACTTCTTTTATCATTGCGGATAATCAAAATATAAAAAAATTGGTATTGTCTGTAGGCGTAAGTCCGAGCAAAGTTGAAGTGATTCCTGCATTTATCCCTCCTGTTGTCAAACAAGAAAATTTTGAAAAAGTTCCCGGTCATGTCTGGGAATTTATAAATTCTCACAAACCAATTATTTCTGGAAATGCATTTCAAATTAGTTTTTATGAAGGAAAGGACTTATATGGGCTTGATTTGTGCATAGAACTTATATCCCATCTACAAAAGTACTATCCAAACATTGGACTGGTTTTTTGTTTGCCAAATATTGGTGATTATAAATATTTTAAGAAATTACAACAACAAATAAAGCAGAAAAAGATAGAAAACAATATTTCATTTATAACAGAGCCACTACAGGAGGTTTATCCAATATGGATTAAAAGCGATATTTTTGTTAGACCTACTTGCACAGATGGCGATGCTATATCAATAAGGGAGGCAATGTGTTTCAAAATTCCAGTAGTTACCAGTGATGCTGTTCCAAGGCCGGAGGGTGTTGTATTATTTGAGAACCGTGATATTCACGATTTTATAGAAAAGACAAAGAAAGTTTTAAATGATTACGAAGAATATAAGAACAGAGCAAATAAATTAGATTCTGATAGTGGATTTGGTAAAATCTTGGAGGTATATAATGAACTGGCAAAATAAGAATATTTTGGTTACTGGCGCAGGTGGTTTTATTGGAAGCCATTTGACGGAACATTTAGTAGAACTCGGTGCGAACGTAAAAGCATTCGTGAGATACAACTCAAGAAACGATTGGGGCTTACTTGAGTTATTGCCGAGAGAAAAGTTGGATGAAATAGAAGTAATTAGGGGGGACTTAAAGGATGGCGATGCTATTCGCCAAGCCATGGAGGGTGTTGATATTGTTTTCCATTTGGGCTCATTAATTGCTATCCCCTACTCTTACGTCCATCCAAGAGAAACGATCGAAACAAATATCCTAGGTGCTTTAAATGTATTAACGGCGGCAAATGAGTATGGTGTCGAAAAACTTGTCCACACATCTACAAGCGAGGTGTATGGCACTGCAAGATATGTTCCAATAGATGAAAACCACCCATTGCAAGGGCAATCTCCGTATTCAGCAAGCAAGATTGGAGCAGATAAAATTGCAGAGAGTTTTTACCGGTCTTTTGAACTGCCAGTTGCTATAATCAGACCTTTTAATACTTATGGTCCAAGACAATCTGCAAGAGCAGTAATTCCCACGATAATCACGCAAGCATTAACAGAAGACAAAATATTTTTGGGCTCTTTGCATCCAACAAGGGATTATACTTATGTTAAAGATGTAGCTAACGGCTTTATAAAAGTAGCGGAATCGCCTAAATCTGTTGGGGAAGTAATAAATATCGGCTCAAATTTTGAAATATCAATAGGAGACCTCACTGAGAAAACTATTTCCTTAATTGGAAAAAATGTCGAAATAGTTACAGAATCAGCTCGCACAAGACCACCAAAGAGTGAGGTAGAACGTTTGTGGTGCGATAACACAAAGGCAAAAAAAATATTAGGATGGGAGCCTACCATGTCCTTAGATGAGGGTCTTAAGGAAATAACAAATTGGATTTCCGAGCATATAAATTTATATAAACCTGAACTTTATAATAGGTGAGAGAATGAAAGCAGTAATACTTGCAGGAGGAAAAGGAACTAGATTAAAGCCATATACCACTGTTTTCCCTAAACCGCTAATGCCAATTGGTGATAAACCGATACTTGAAATTGTTGTAAGGCAACTGAAATCACACGGCTTTGAAGAACTAATAATGGCAGTTGGACATCTTGCAGAGTTGATTATGACATTCTTTAACAATGGTAGCAAATATGGGGTGAAGATAAAATATATGAGAGAAGACAAGCCATTAGGGACAGCTGGTCCGTTAGCATTGATGAAAGAAGAGTTAAACGATTTATTTTTGATGATAAATGGGGACGTGTTAACCACGCTCAATTATTCTGATTTGATCGATTACCATAAGAAAAACGGGGCTATTGCAACAATAGCGTTGAATAAGAGAACTGTAAAAATTGATTTTGGTGTGGTTGAACTCGATGATAGTAAAAGCATTGTAGGCTATACAGAAAAGCCAGGGATTGAGTATTTAGTGAGCATGGGCGTATACGTCTTTGATCCAAAGGTATTGAGATATATTAAACCAAAAGAATATTTGGATTTTCCAGACCTTATCAAAGAATTGATTTCTAGTGGTGAAACTGTAAAGGGCTATGTTTATGATGGATATTGGTTGGATATTGGTAGACCTGAGGATTATGAAAGGGCAAATGAAGAATTCAAAAAGCAAAGATATTTTTTAGAGTAATATTTTAGAAGGTTATAATGTCAAATATTCTCATTACAGGGATTACGGGTTTTACAGGATTTTATCTTGTGGAATACCTTGAGGAAATCAAGAAAAATATGAATATCATTGGAATTGGTAGACATGCACCAAACAACGAATACAATTATGAGTTTATTAAATGTGATTTACTAAACTCGGACATTATTAAAGATATTGTGAAAGCGGTAAAACCGGATTATGTATTTCACTTAGCAGGATTAACCAGAAGTAGTAACCTTAAGTTATTATATGATGTAAATGTAATTGGGTCTATAAATCTTCTTGAAGCTCTGAAGGCGATAAAAGAACTAGTTGATCCAAAGATTCTTATTCTTGGTTCGTCTGCGGAATATGGCATTGTAAAGGAAAATGAACTACCAATATCTGAAAACAATCATCTGCGGCCAATAACACACTATGGTGTAAGTAAAGTTTCTCAGGATTTACTTGGATATCAGTATTATGCTAATTATGGTTTAAAAATCATTAGAGTTAGACCATTTAATCTGATTGGTCCAGGACAATCTACTGATTTTGTTTGTTCTGCATTCGCAAAGCAGATAAGCAAAATAGAGAAGAGAAATTCAAAGCCGGAATTGTTTGTAGGTAACTTGGAACCCAAGAGGGATTTTATTGATGTTAGAGATGCAGTTAAAGCATACGGGAAAGTGTTACAAACAGAAAACTATGGCGAAGTATATAACATTGGTTCTGGAAGGTCATATTTAATAAAAAAAGCATTAGATATATTGCTAAGTATGACAAATAGAAATATAGTAGTTAAAACAGATCTAAATAAGTTAAAAAAGTTCGATGTTTCAAACCAAGTTAGTGATATCCGCAAAATAAAAAGAGAAGTAGGCTGGGAACCAGAGAAAAGTCTCGAAAAGTCATTAAAAGATATGCTGGATTATGAAAGGAATCGCGATAAATATAAAAAATGCTGAAAGTATGAAATGTAGATTATGTGGTTCGAAAAATACAAGGCTTTTATTTTCGAAGCAAACGTTTTTGGAATATGATAATAAAGTATGGGACATTTATGAGTGTTGTGATTGTAGTCTCAAATTTATTAAGAATGATCAACCTTTTGATTATGAAAAATTCTACAATTTTAGATATAAAGACAGAGTCATTGACGATAATTACATCTATCAAAACAGTAAATATTGGAAGCATGAAGCTAAAATATTAAGTCGTGTATTGCCGCAAAAAAGTATTAGGATTATGGATATTGGGTGTAATGCAGGAAATTTTTTATATCAATCACCAAAGACATGGATAAAGTTCGGCGTGGAATTATCAGATCTTGCGATCATTGGCAGGAAACACGGCCTGGCTATTTTACAACAAAACATAGAAGATATAGAAATAAGCAACAACTTTTTTGATATTATTACGATGTATGCGTTAATTGAACATTTGGTAAATATCGAAAAAGTTTTCGACAAAATTCATTCCATTCTTAAACCAAACGGTGTATTAGCTGTTATGACTGCCGATTCTAACAGCCTTAAAGCAAAACTAAAAGGACAGAATTGGCATATGTATTCACCTCCAGAACATCAATTTTTCTTTACAGCTAAGTCGTTAGATAATTTTTTAGCCAAATATGATTTTCAGTTGAGTTATAGATACTATAATAGTGGAGGCATGGCGGACTATTTTAAGAACAAATGGCTCACAAAGATAATTGGCATAATTCAAAGCCGAGTCATGGACAGAAGTTTCATCAAAAAAATCCCTATTTTTGACCATATGTACAGTTATTATAAGCTACTCAAAGAATAGGTGACCAAATGAATATCAAAACATTATTAATCAAAGACACAAGAACCGCTTTTTCTTCCGGTATGATTCATCTGTTTAGTTCAACAGCTATAGCACAAGGTTTGGGTTTAGTGACTACAATTATTGTTGCACGACTATTATTGCCTTCTGATGTGGGTCATATCGGGGTGATAAATACCGTTATAGGCTTTGCGGGTATAGTGGCTGGTTTTGGTTTGAATACATCGGTATTAAAATATGTTTCTGAGCCAATAACCCAGACAGAAAAAGAGAAGATATTATTCCATTCATTAGCAGGAACGCTTATTACTTCTCTTTTGATTACTACTATTGCATTCATAGGGACATATATCCCTGGAATATTTGCAGATGAGGTTGCACAGTATTATCTACGATTCTTCGTCTGGACTTTGCCCTTTAGTGCTGTTTTTAGTGTAGTAACCTGCTATTTTCACGGAGAGAAGATAATAAAGGAAAAAGCGATTATAGAGTTAACACAAAAAATTTTTCTTTTTTCTGCTGCAGTTATAGGAGTCTATTTTTGGGCACTGAGCGGTTATATATTCGCAAATATTTTTGTCATAATCTTGGTTGGTTTTTCGAGTATTTTTTTATTACAAAAACACATAAGACGGTTCAAATTCGACAGACCATTGATGAAAAAAATGTTTCGATTTGGTGGGTTTAGTTTTCTTGCAAATGAATTTGCACTCGTAGTTTCAACT
>QENJ01000050.1 GCA_013374505.1 Candidatus Methanophagaceae archaeon | reverse complement strand
AAACTCGATTTTGTAGGTTTATTGTCGCTTAAAACAATCAGCAATTGTCAGCTTCAATAGATGAAGAACCCCAAACCGCTTCTTCTCTGCGGGCCACACCATCTCCCTTTTCTCACTTATAACCGAATCGAGAATCATATCGGACTTAGGCTTCAGGTCCAGCAGTTTCGCGTGCTTAACTCGCTCGTCCTTTATCTCTATTATCTCATCTATCGCATTAGTAAGCTCAATAGCAAGCTTTATTTTCTTTTCCATAGCCCGGCACGATTCTTCGTCCATCAACCCGTATTTCACCTTCAGTCGGTTCAGTTTTAGCCCCGCTTGATATGTACAGTCCACGATTTCGTCCCGATTCATCCATTCGGTCTCGTAATTCAGTGCGTATTTCCAGCTCGGTGCCTGCATAGCCCTACGATGCTCTTCAAGCGATTTGAACCGGATCTTATAGCCGAACTTTTCGGGATTCTCGTATGCACTGCAGCCAGGGTCAAGGAACGGTGAATAAACAAGTATAAAAGGAACAACTTGCTTGCCAAATTGCTTCATCAGATACCCGCACCAATCAACAGTCTCCATAACAGATTCGCATGTTTGAAATGGTAGCCCAATCATAAAAAACAGGTCGAATCTATTGCAGCCCGAGTCCAGAGCGCACTTTATATTCTCCTCAATATCGCGATTTTTGTAGTGTTTCCCCTCTGCCGCCCGTATCCGCTCATCATGACTATCCGGCGATATTTCAAGGTTGAAATTCTTAACTGACTGTGCCACACGCTCAAAATATGCAGCGGGTTTCGGGACGGTATCGAACAACTCAAAGATGAGATGGTTCTTAAATTCTACCTTTTTCAAAGTGTCCAGGACGGTATAAGCGTATTCTTTGCCGGGTTGCCGGAGGTCGCCGATGATGAATATGGGTGCATTCGCGTATTTCGTAATTCTTAGGATGTCGCCGGCAATTAATTCTGGGTCACGGAATGCAGGTTTACTGCGATTGCAATACCTCGTAAGTGCGCTATTGGAGCCCCCGCAGAATATGCAATTGTGTACGCAGCCCCGGCAGGTTATTACCGGTGTGATTGGATAGTCCAACCATTCATGGGCGGACCAGCCGTGAAAAGGGAGGAGACTCTTGATGTCACGGTATTTCAAAGCCGATTTGAATATAGGCACGAAGTTATTTGAAACGGTATTTAAGACCGCGGGAACGTGTGTAAACGGGTTTATATGTACCTCATCTTTAGCGTCTTTCCATACGAGGTTCGGGATACTGCTAAAGGATTGCTCATTGCGTGTGATAGCGTTCATTAGGTCCAGAAGCGGCTCTTCGGTTGAATCGCCCCTCAAGATAAAATCCACTTCGGGATACTGAATCAACTCCTCGTGGAAATAGGTGGCCGAGAAACCACCGAATATGACTGGGATGTCGGGGTGATGTCGCTTACATATCTTCGCTACTTCGAGGCTGCCATGCGCATGCGGTAACCAGTGGAGGTCAATCCCAAAAGCGCGTGGTTTTAGTTTGCGTATCACTTTCTCAACGTCATACTTATCGCTGCCGAGCATTCGCGCTGCTAAGTTGATTATTCGCACGTTCAGGCCGTTTCGCTCTAGATGTTCCAGCATAGAAAAGAAGCCTATCGGATACATCTCGAAGATAGGCGTTGATGGTACGCCATCGGCGATTGGCCCGAACATTATTGGCTGTTCACGGAAATCATACACCGCGGGTGGGTGCAGTAAAATCAAATGTGGGTTGAAGATGCTCATTTTTTATGTCACTATCATTATAGCTTTTGAATTTAATAATAGAAGTATATCCTCAATAAGATGTGGTAAATCATAAGCACGGTTCAAGTGTTCCTGAATTTACAACTTGAACTCTCGCAACTTTTACCATATTGAGAAGTTATGGTATGAAATCTAAAAAGGCGAGAAAAAGCTAAACACAATCCCGGTTCGTTGGCTAAACAAATGCTATTCGCAAATCCAAAACCACGTGATATTTCCGTGGACCCACCGAACGCACAATCCGCTTCTCATCCACTTCTACTCTCAACGAATCCTCGTAAGGTATAATGTCTTTCACACGTTCAAAAGGCGTATCAAACAAATTGTCATCCCGGCTTCCTGTAGAAACGGCATAAAAATGTATCATACATTCCTTATTCGTCTTCAACGCCTTTACCGCGGCGGGCAAGAACGAATACGCATCTTCGGGCAACGGCATCAGAACACGATCCGCAACACCTTCTAACTTATCTAATTCTGTTCGTGCATCGCCTAAAATCGGTATCACCTGCCCTTCTACCTTGTTCAATGCTACATTCTCCAGCATATATTCGTACGCATACGGGTTCACGTCAATGGAATAAATCGTTGTTTGTGGTTGTGTCTTCGCTATGAGAATGGAGAAACAGCCCACACCGGAAAACATGTTTATTACCGTCTCGCCCGGCGCGACTTTTTGGGCTACTCTCTGCCGTTCGTAAGAGAGTCGTGGCGAGAAGAACACATGCTCGAGGTCCACTTTGAAGATGCACCCGTACTCTCTATGCGTGGTCTCCAACTTATCTTCGCCCCATATCACGTCCAGAGCTCTTGTTCTGTATAACTCAGCGGTATGTGAGTGAAGCGGAACGGCTACGATGGTTCTCGCTTTTGGATAAAACGCATGGAACGCTTCTGCGATTCGTTCCTTCTCCGGTTCCAATTCCGGGTGAAGCCTTATTACGATTATGTCGCCAATGACGTCGTACGAGTGTATCGCGTTTTTCAGCTCGGACTCCGCCAGTACGTCATTAATAATCTCTTTCCGGTTCATATAAAATACGCAAATTCACACTACTACATAATCTATTTTTCCTTTAGAACGTTTCTTTTGATATGAAAATACCGTATTTTCATGCTCAATTGTGTTTCTCTCCGTGTGTCCTGAATGTTTCTTTGGTAAAGCTTTCTTTTCAAAAGAAAGGTTTGTTTACAAAAACCTGAACACCTCAGGCAACTCCCCCACGACATCCCGGAACTTGACCGGCCAATTATCCCGATCAAAACCCTTCTGAGCCAAAAATACAGCCGCCCATCTTTGCAGACCAACGCCCGAGCAGCCAGACCATAGCTCTTCACCACTTTGCAGCTTCACGTTAAACCCTTTAGGATATTTATTGCCATTCACGCTAACATTCTGGAACTCCAGCAATTTACCGCTGTAAGGTAAAACCGCTTCGTAATCGGTAGTCCCCGCTTCTTTTAATTCCGACAGACCCGCTTTACCCTCCTGTGCCATGAACCAGGGCGTCACCCATGCCTCGCGCCACTCGATGCCCAGTATCTCCTCGAATATATGGCGATACTTATCCTGCAACTGCTTCGAGTGCTCAATCACCTGCTCCTTCTTCCCTATCCAGACGATCTCCACACGATGAAACTCGTCAAGCCGCTCGATGCCATGAATACCGCCACTTTCATATCGGTGTGACGTGCCGGACCGGTCAAAGACCTTAATCGGTAGTATATCGTCCGGCATGGTCTTACCCTGCAGGAACACCCATGAGGGTGGACACTGCGCATAACACATCCCGCCTACATTCTCTATCCGCTCCATAATCATATCCAGCGGTACCTCATTCGTGACTTTGTAATAATCCATCACCTCTTCCCAGTATTCCGGGTCGCGCGACTTCGGTGTGCATACGTAATACGCCTCCGGGTAAATCCCTTTTGCATGCCCCGACCGCTTCCACACGTCCCAGGTCACGAGCTTAGGAAATATCATCTCTTCGTAGCCCAGCGGCGTGAAAATCTCGTCAAACAATATGCGTTCAAAAGCTCTAAAAATCTTCGTTATCTGCGGTCCGTATATGAACTGGCCCCGCCCGGCAGCATGCCGTATCCAACCACGATTTAGCATCTCTTCCGTGGGGTCTTTATCGAAGTAGTAAGGCTTCTTTTCGCTCTCAAATAACAATTCCCAGTGCTCACTTTTGCCTTTCCACTTCGCAGCTTCTTTCTTATCCCCCAGTAACTTTAGTAGCCTATCCGGAATCCTGTTTCCTAATGCAAACTCATCTACATCCAGGGATAGCTTCAAACGCCCGTTTTCCTGGTTCATTTGCTTTACAAACGGTAGTTTCTTTAGCTGCCAGTCCTCGTCCCAATCCAGAGTCATCTCATAAACTTGTATTTCCACTCCTCTCAGCCCTATCCGGTGCTTACCCAAGAATTTAGCCAATTCTTTCTTTAATCGGAGAAGCGCATCATGCACCCGCACGTACCGGTCAGAAACCAATTTCAACTCCAGCTTTTCCTCTGCCACGTTCCACCAGTCTATTGCAGCACCGCCACCCTTAGGTGCACCCTTCTTTAACAAGGTCTCGTTACAATACAGCACAAAATCGGCTATTTCCGCTGAACTTATTCCTGTTAAACTCCCGCTGCATTTAATAATCGCACTTAGTTGAAATTCCATTTCCGTCATTCCCTCTTCTTAAACCTCCTTGCTTCTGATTTTTCGTCCGCAGCCAATACCATATCCTGTGCCACCTTTGCGTTCATCAAATAATCATCCACGCTCGCTATTAGCGTCCCTATGTTATGTGTTTCAAAATACGTAATTGCGCTATTTGCCTTTATCTCCGTGTTCATATTGTTCATATTGTCCGACATCAAAGCAACCGCCACCAAATCGGCTTTTGTTCCACTTATCTTTATGCTCGCTTTTATTCTCATCGAACTTGAACGTTAAATTTAAATCCTAATCATTCCTACAAATATAAAAAATGTTCGATTACGTTGTAGTTGTAGTAGGGGAAGATTCAGAAGTGAAGCACTTGGAACGTACTCCGTTACGAGGTGACGTGCTTCTCAACTCGATTTTTGTGTCTGTTTCCGAGAGCGCATGGACCGGTGCCGCGGGTAACGGTCTTGGTACACTATTCGCAATAGAAAACGCGAGTAAGGCGATACGGGAAAAGCAAGGAAAAGAGTTAGTAGAAGAAGTAACCCGTGGCAAAAGCGTTCTTATTGTGCATACCGCGGGCAAAGGTACCAGAAACATACTCACACGGACATGCACGAACAAAGCATACATAAACGTCCCTGAACCCACAATACTGGAGGGCGTGATAAAACAGTTTCAGGATTTTGCCATTCCTTCTCGTATCCTGGTTACGTGGGGCGACCAGTTCTTGTTATTTGAAGACAGTGCAGAAGAGATAAGAAAGTGTGCACAGAACGCACACGTCATGCTCTTTGGCTTGAAGACCACGCTCACGCAGGAGGTTGCGACTAAATACGGCATTCAGATAGTCCAATGTACGGACGAGGCGGGCTGCGAACTGCTCGATTTCGAGGATACCCGGAACTATGAACTGGCGAAGAAGAAGCTGCAAAAACATGAAGGCAGCACGGTGATGGTGAATATGGGGATGTTCGCAATGAGCGGTGTTGCGACAGAACGCATGCTCGAAGCGTTTAGCGCGAATCTGCGTGATAGAAAAGGTAAATTCAACTCGGACGAGTTATGGCAGACCTGGATTTCAGGCGATTCCGGTACCGATCCGTGGCTCCGTACGCGTGCGGCCATGATAAAAACGGGAGTACTACGTACAGAGCCACTTGCACTGATAGCGAGTTTCCCTTTAAGCGCTAAAACCGTCTGGCAAGATTTCGGCACGAATGCAAGTTATTACGAGACCATGATGAAGATCTTAGCCGATGACGATGTAGGTCAGCGATTACGCGACTTCTTAGCGGTAAACGTCTTGTCTGTTATTAACGGCTGTAAAGTTCGGGATTCAGTGTATGACAATACCGAGTTTGCAGAAGGGCAGGTAAAGAATAGCGTAGTTTCTAATTCAAGCGCGAAATCGGGACTGCTTGAGCAGGCATGTGTGATCAACTCCAGATTGAATGGAATACGAGGTAAAAACTGTGTGGTTTATAATGTGGTTGATCATGGCACTTTAGAACTCGAAGATTGCGTGCTCGTGGATGTGTTCCATCCGCTCAAAGGTAAGATAAGGCTGAAGATGAGGATTGGCGATGAGGCGGGCGCGAAAGCTAAATGGTGGGACTCGCGACTTCCGGGAAACGTTTTTTCGCTGAGCGAAGTAGCAGCAATGATGAAAGGCGTTTCTGAAGCTGAAATACGGGCTACAAAGGAAACGTTTGAGCGGCTTACCGCGAAGATGAACTCGGAAGTGGAGCAGTTGCATATTGACGGACCCATAAGAATCAAGCCGTTCAAGGAGGATAAACCCTGGGGCTACGAACTCTGGTGCGCTTCTCCACGGAATTATTGTAAACTCGAGACTGGTCAGGAATTCACTCTTGATGACCTGACTGCTTTGTTCCCGAAAAAGATTTTAGGCCGAGATATGGCAAAGTTTCCGCTGATTGTGAAGATAATAAAGGCGGATGAGAATCTGTCTGTGCAGGTGCATCCAGACGATGCGTACGCGAGAAAGCTTGGTGATGTGTTTGGCAAAGAGGAAGCGTGGCATGTCCTCAAGGCGTCACAGGCTGCGAAAATATATCTGGGATTCAAGGAGCCTATGAACGCGGATGATTTAGAGCACTCAGCAAAAAGTGCGGATTTTATGGCTCGTTTGAATGCGTTTAGCGCACTCGCTGACGATACATATCATATTCCCGCAGGTACCATTCACGCATTAGGTGCCGGGACAAAGATATATGAATTAAGTACTGCGTCTGAGAGAACGTTTCGGATATATGACTACGGCAGAGGACGTGAACTCCATCTGAAGGATGCTATGAACGTATTAAAGTTTGAAGAACTCAAGGACGCGAAGACGGAACATAAGCTTTTGCGTACGGCGGAAGGTAGTGAGGTTTATTTGCTTTTGAAAGGCGAGCGAATCGAGCTGCAGCGTTTTAAGGTTCTTAGCAAGCAACTAAAAGTACTTACAGGTGCTTGCTTGATTACATGCGTAGAGGGCGAGGTAACGCTAAAGTCGAATACTGGCGTAGTTACTTCTTTAACACCGCCGGAGACGGTGTTAGTACCTGCATGTGCTGCGAGTTTTGAGGTGCAGGGGGCAGGAGAGGTCATATGTGCTAAGTGGCTACCTCACAATCAACGTTAACACCATTTCCTCCGTTCCTTTTCCGCACATTTTTAATTGCCGCCATACACCGGAAACGCAACTTTAGAAATAGAAATCTTTTACATACTCGGGCTTCCTTGTCAATATGTCCCGGATACTTACAATGCCTATGGGCACACCGTTTTCCACTACGGGTAGCCGTTTTATGCGTTTCTTTGCAGCAAGCTTGCACGCGTCATCTACTGATGCTTCTGCCTCGATGGTGACAAGCGGAGAAGCCATTATCTCTTTCGCTTTTACTTCGTTCGCTCTTCTATCTTTCAATAGCACTTTTAATGCTATATCTCGCTCCGTAATAATACCTACTGGTTTTCCTTCCTTCGTTATCACTACGCTTCCTATCCCCAGCTCTTCCATGTCTCCCGCTATCTTCGAGACTGCCGCATCCTCATCTTCTGTAATGATCGGGCGACTCATTATATCTTTTGCTTTCATCTTTTCCTTACCACCTATTTTTTAGATATAGTAAAAAAATAAAAAGAGAGTGGTTAGACACCCCCCTTATCTCTCAAATGCAATCCAGGTTTCCGTTGTTGCGACATCTCTGCTCTGATGTAGGAAATCCATTATCACTTGTGGGTTTTCCGCCTCGTAAATCCATATCGCGTCATATCTACCCAGCGTGTGATATACCTGCAGGAACTTAACGCCCGCAGGCGGATTTGCAAGTACTTTGTCACCGAATGCCCTTGCATCTTCCACCATGCCGGAATTTACTTTCACGCCTGTCATGAATAACATCTGGTTCACATCACCTCCATGTCTGTAATATTAGTTGCAAGAGCTATAAAAAACTTTCTACTAATGGCATGACCCTACCAGAAAGTCGTGTGAACTCAGTGTATAAGCTTAAACAGCGAAGAACCTACCGGAATCTACGCATATAACGCTGCTCCACGAATTTCTTTAATCGGTATGCACCAACGGTAACTACTTTTCACGCAAAAAAAATCACTGCTTTATCAGCACCGAGCGAAATAAGCGCCCTTGGATTCTGTATCGTGTTCTTTGGGCGGTAGCTCTTCAATCTTTCACCTTTTAGTGCCCGTATTATATTTTCCGCGGCTACTTTGCCCTGCCCTTCTGCTTCCTCAACGTTTTGCCCGGAACGACCCTTATCCGACTCGAAATATGCTGTATCACCTATCGCAAATATCGCTTCATGCCCCGGCACGCGAAGGTCTGAATCCACTTTTAGCCAGCCTTTTTCCTTTGGCAGGTCGAGTATCTGCAAGAGGGTGTTTGGCTTTATCCCCGCAGTCCAGATAATAATATCGTATTGGAATTTCGCTCCGCCTGCGAATAAAATCGCGTCATCGCCTACTTCTTGCACCGCTGTTTCTGTCAATATCTCAACGCCTCTACCAGTAAGGTTTTTCCGTACCGGGTTAGCCAAATTCTCACGTGCAAAAGCAGGTAAAACCTGTGGCATCATCTCCACTAGGCATATCCTTGCTGATGCGCCTTTAGCCTCGAAATAAACAACCAATTCACCGGCAACTTCTACTCCGGTCAACCCGGCGCCAATAACTGCTACATTTATTTTTTTTGTGGGATCGAGAGTATCAAGCGTTTCTTTTGTACTTCGTGCACCATCCAGAGTATTGACGGAATATGAGTGCTCTTCCGCACCGGGAATACCAAAAAAGGTCTGTTCTGCACCTACGGACAGCACGAGATAGTCATACGGGATCTCTCTTTCTGCTGTGCCGATCTTCACGATTTTAGCCGTGAAATCAATAGCTACCACTTCGGCATTTATGAATTCTGCATTTATTTTCGCTGCGAATTTGTTTAAATCCGCTGATAGCTCTGCTGGGCTTACCTTAGCACTTAAAATTTCAGGAAGTGCTGCGAGGTATTCAAATCGTGTTCGGCGGTCAATCATAGCAATCTCGAGCTCTCTTGAGCGTTTTCGTAACTCCTTTGCGGCTTCCAGGCCGGCAAAGCCACAGCCTACTATAAGAACTTTCATGGTGATAAGTTCAGTGGCTCACCTCGTCTAAACTACCTTTAATATGTGTTTTAAGTACTATAGTTATCGCATTAGGTGGGCTGTTCTGCTTCTTGCCTTCTGTCTTCGCAGCACACAATAAACTTAGAATAAGGTACTTCATAATAATCGGTTTAAGGGGCGTTCATTATATAGATGTTGTGATGTTGGGGATTTTAATTGCATATTACTGGTGGTATAACAAACCCCATCTGCCTTTTGTATTTGCAACGCAGAAGGGTTATCATCTATGGTGTTAGTTCATCTATCCTGCTTACAAAACTGATATACCCACATCAGATCCACCAACAACCATACAATACTTTTGAATAATCACCGCTTCTTATGCCTAAATAAGGTGATTGATTGTTATGAAATGGGATGAGTGGATGAAGGTTTTTTAAAGCCATTAGGGTGTAAAACGAGAGTATACCGGAGTATATTAGAATTAGCTATGGCAAAGATGGAAAAGCCGAAGTTATCCATAAGAGCTGCTAAGGAGTGGGGAACTTCTAGATTTATCTGTCTCTACCCATTACGATCAGATACGGGTACTTGGATAACTTTTTATTACAGGTTTAATTTCATTAGAGGACTTCCTTACATTTATCTCAATTGGATACCAGCCATCAAGCTGTTTCGTCAATAACTCTTTCTTCGTACTTTACGTCACAGAAAAATGTTCTGCACCTGCTCTAAATGAAACTTATAATCCGACTGCTGCTTAATCCCGTGCAACCATAAAAATGCAAAACCGAAAAATTTATAAAGGCTTAGTTCAAAGCTATAAAGGGGGTACATTAAAGAGGGGGGATAAATATGCAAAACAAATTTGGGTTGAAGATATTGGTAATCTCAATTGTCTTGGTGATGGTTGTAAGCAGTGCGGTGGTATATGGCTATAACACGGCAGATGTGGCAAAAGGAACGGGTGACGGTGCTGCCACGCGAGAAGGGACAACTATCATCGAAGAAGAAGCGGGAATATCTGTCTATATAAATGTTAGCGATGAAATCAATTTAACAAAGGCAAAAGAGGTGTACAGAACAACAGAACATGAAACCGAAAACTATACCATTGGAGCGGTTGCACTTCCTGGTTATCCCGTGACTGAGGATGTGCATGTGTACGTTCACAAGGATGGTTGGATCGTGGCTTATTACTTGAATGACGAACCTGTTGCAAAAATAATAAACTGGTTTGAGTACCAATGCCCTCATCCAAGGGATATAACCCGCACAAAACTTAAAGATGCAGTAGTAAAGGTGTGCGACGGCGCTGGTGTCCCATTGAACTGGTCATATAGGAAATACTATGATTTCAGGGCACCAAATGCAAATAGAATGATGTTCGTTACGGGTGCTCAGCGGGTGGGTTATGAACTGTCAAGTACATTCAAAATAAAGATACCAGGTGACCTTATGGTCTGTGAGCGGTCATGGTCACACTTTGCTGCAAATAGCAGTAACAGCTCACGCATGAAAATTGATGAGCACACCATTAATAGTTTTGGACCTTGCACTGACGGTTGGGTAACAGAATATGGAATTCACACATCAGTGCAACTGAAACCAGATGTGTTTCACACCGTTAGCCTCTGGCATGGTGAAGGAAATTGGACTACCGGAGAAGCATTCAGTGCAATCGCCCTTCTATACCGAACCGGCACGTCAGGCATTGAGCTCGAAGAATGTGAGAGCGTATGGAGTAGTTATACAGCATATCCAAAAGAACTCATAAACGACACCACACTTCCTGTAATCACAAACGTAACCGTAACAGACATAACAAACGATTCTGCAACGATAAAGTGGGATACAGACGAAATAGCTAACAGTTTAGTAAAATATGGCAAAGCATCAGGAAATTATACTAAAGGCCTATGGAATCCACTATTTGTAAAGAATCATCCCTTTGAACTGACAGGATTGTTACCCGGTACCTGTTATTATTTCGTTGTAAATAGCGCAGACCAAAGTGGGAATTTAGCGGAGAGTTCAGAGTTTTACTTTACTACTACGGGTGAATTGACTGTTTTCGACACAGAAGCACCCGCAAATCCATATCCCAGCATTTCCGGCACGCACAACGGCACAATCACACCAAATAAAAAAATCGAGGTGGCCCTGCTTTACACGTATCCTTGCGCAGGTACAGGCGGGCACAGCGAATATGCAAGGATATGGAACTCAACTCTGAATGCAACTGCTATATGGGGCGGCTACAAAGAAGACTGGCACAACATCTCGTTTGATAACAATTTCACACTTGCGGCAAACGCGACCTACAACTATACCATTCGCACCGGCTCATATCCTCAGATGCTCCATGAACACAGTATAGAGGCAACAGGGGGTACAATCAACTGCACTGAGTTTGTGGATGCGAATGGTCGGGAATACGCCGATTGGATTCCTGCTATCCGGCTTTGGGCGTGATTACTTTTCACTTACGCTTCACTTTTAGCTCTATCTCAGTCCAATCATCATTCACACCCTTCAGCGTGGAAACCGCGCCTACCATCGCTTTTCCTATCACGTTCTGCACGAACTCCTTTGCTCTTATCTGTTCCTTATCCACGGAAATCTCTACTTCTATTTCCATCTTACTTCCTGTGTCGCTCATAGTGTAACAAGTAACTTCAGCGAAATAAAAACTTTCGTTTCAAAAAGAAGACTGAAAGAACGGCTCTCTGTACTGCATCGCCAACTTCAATCTAGTTAGTATGTGCTCCTCGTCCTCGCTTTCTATGGGTACGAGATTATCATGTCGCAACAAACATGGCTTTATCTGACCTTCGGACGTTATCCTCAACCGCGAGCAATTAGCACAGAACTCGGTGTTGTCTATCGGATGAACAACTTCTACTTCCACGTCATCCACAAAATATTTCTTTCTGTGCTGCAACCGTCTCGTTTTTATTGCCGAAGCCCTCGCTGCGAGTTCCGCTTCTACCCTCTGAAAGTCCGCTTTATAAGTCTGTGCCGACTGCGTAAACGATGGAATCAACTCGATTAACTGCAGGATTACCGCGTCACGACCGCTTCTTTTGTTGCATGCACGCACAAAATCTATCAGGTCAGTTAACTCGTCTTCGTTTAGCCCTTTCAGTAAAACCGTATTCAGCTTGAGCGGCGTAAGACCCGCATCTATCGCTGTATAGATACCGTCAATCACCTTTGGTAGATAGCCCGTGGAAGCAGTAATGAAATCGTACCTCTCTTCGTTAATCGAATCCAGACTGACGTTTACACGGTTCAGGCCCGCATCTGCAAGGTCTGCCGCATAAAGGCTGAGTAACGTACCGTTCGTGGTCACAGAAATGTCGCCTTCGAATTCTTTTATGCCGTGTACTATATCCGCGAGGTCGTCTCGCAGTAGCGGCTCACCACCTGAGAATTTTATGCGGTTTATGTTAAAATGAACGGATGCAACTCGCGCTATTGCTATTACAAGCTCAGCACTGATAAACACCTTCTGTTGCGTACTGTCAATTTTTTCGCCCTCTGCGTGGCAGTAGATACAGTTCATGTTGCAGCGGGTCGTGATAGAAAACCGTAAACTACTTATTTCGCGGTTGTAGTCGTCTATTAATCTCTCTTTTTCGTTCTTTTTCATTGTTGCATCTAAAGTATAATATTCCTTCGTCACCTTCTAGTTTATCTATCCTCTCGTTGCTTCTTTCCCGTCTTCGATACCACTTCTGTTGTTACCATACAAACGATTCAGATAAATAAATTGGTAGCTGTTTATCTGCCTCTAAGATTACACCGATTTTCACACAAAGAAACTAAAAAGACATTCGGGAGAGAAATAAGGATATGAAACTAGCAATTCTTGACGGTTACGTGGACGAACCTTCATGCCTAGGCGTCCCACCTTATATAGCACCCTATCCGCGTTATATCTGGGGCATGCTGAAACATTTAGGTGCAGATACATGCCGCTATGTCACGATAGATGCGTTCAGAGCGGATGCCGAGTTACAATCAAAACTTTCCGAGTTCGACCTCTTAATAGTCATTGCAGGCGCAGTCGTACCCGGGAAGTATCTTGGCGGTATGCCACTCGCAAAAACCGAGCTGGCGCGCGTTGCCGTTGCGAAACAAAACATCCTCGTGGGCCCAATCACACTGGAATTAACGGATCGGGATAGAGCGGCAGAAACACTCCAAAAATTCGTAATCTTTGAGTTACCGTTTGAAGAGCGTTTATATGAGCACCTCGGCAAGATTCTTCATGCGCCTGCGATAGGATATGACCTGAACAGGTTTGCGTTACTCGGTGCCGAAGTTGTGAAGCAGCATCCCGATTATCCTTTCGTGGTATGCGAGATGGAAACTTACCGGGGCTGTTACTGGTCACGCTGCTCGTTCTGCATAGAGCGATTCCAGCGAAGATGGACACGCTCTCCCAAAAACGTGCTTGCCGAATTCGAACGGTTGTATGCTCACGATGCACGCTACTTCAGGCTCGGCAGGCAGACCGACTTTCTGACCTACATGGCGGACTTCAATAAAGAGTACCCCAAGCCGGAACCAGAGAAGATGCGCGGATTCCACGAAGCTATCTGGCGTATGTGCCCGAATATAAAAACGCTGCATCTCGACAACATCAACCCGAAGACCATCGCAAAGTATCCTGAAGAGAGCCGAGAAGTATTAAAGACAATCGTGCAGTTTCAAACCGCGGGCAATGTCGCTGTTTTCGGTATCGAGACCGCGGACGAGCAAGTAATAAAGGCAAACACTCTTGCTACTCTGCCAGAAGAGGTACTTTTCGCTGTTGAACTGGTAAATGAACTCGGAAAAGAGCGAGGTGCAAACGGGATGCCCAAATTTCTACCTGGTTTGAACTTCGTTGCCGGTCTGAAAGGTGAGACCAAAGAAACGTTTGATAAGAACTACGAGTTTCTGCTGGGGCTTCTCGACAGGGGGTTGTTACTTCGCAGGATAAACATTCGGCAGGTGAAAATACTGCCGGGAACGCCGATGGCTGAGTTCGGCTACAAGAACTTGAGACGCCACAAAAAACAGTTCAAAGCGTTTAAACGGCGTGTCCGAGAAGAGATAGACCGGGAAATGCTTAAACGTATCATCCCGTTCGGCACGGTCATCAGAGACTTGCGATGTGAAGTACAAAAAGGCAAAATAGCGTTTGCACGGCAGTTGGGTTCCTATCCTATTCTTGTCGGCGTTGCAGGTGAGTACGAGCGTAATCGGTTCCTGGATGCGAAAGTTACAGACCACGGGATGCGGTCTATCACCGGTATTGAGCATCCGTTGGAAATAAACAAAGCAAGAATGTACCAACTAGAAGTGATTCCAGGGATTGGAAGCAGAACCGCAGCAAAAATTGTGCGGTATAGACCGTTCGAGAGTGTTGATGGGTTGAAGGATGCGGTGGGTGAGGAAGTATATATAAAAGTGAAGGAGTTCGTGTGTGTTTGATCTTCATGAGCCAGAAAGTGCTTTAAAGTAGAATGTCATAAAAACTAAAAAAGAGAGGAAAAATAGTAGAAAGTATGAAATTGCAGAGACAAAACGTGTTTCAAAAGACTCAACTTTTTTTGCCTTCAGTATAATAGAAGTGTATAATCGTCCAGAGAGGTAGGAAGTATCGGTTAAAATAAGAAGCGAAGAAGGATAGTTATCCGTCTTTTACACCTTTATGCTAATTTCTTCTATGCACTTTGTCTCTCGTTTGAACGCATATATTTTTTGGGGTTATTTGGAATTGCGAATTACGAGTATGGATATTAGGACAGAAATATTGCTTGAATCCGATAATATTGAGATTTATTAACTATATATAGCACCAAATAGATTATTGTACTACCCTCTGTAACTAACGATAAAGCGAGAGGCGCAAAAGAGGGAAGGGATAAAAAAATAGGAGGTGATATAGAAAAAATGAAAAAGATATTGGCAATAGGCATAGTAGCGTTACTGATGTGCAGTGTAGGTATCGGGATGGTCATAGCAAATACGAAAGATACAGATGTGAAAGCAAATGGGATAGAATTTACAAAGGAAGAGCTACAAGACTTATATCGCAAATACAACGTAACGGAAAACGACATAAAGTTCGCAATGAATGAGCTACCTTACTACTTGGAAGGAACGATCCTGGATAGCGATACAAGGGTTATAGCATCCGATACAGGTGAACCACCGGAGGGGCTGAAAGAAGGTGAGGATTATGACGTAGTGATAAGCACGGAGAAGATGTTCGCCATAATAGAAGATGCAAGAGAGCGGTATATAGAGAAGTATGATGTAGACCCAGCAAATCCTAAAGTGGACAGTGTGGATAGCGTTCCTCTTCCTAAAGAGGAAGTAGAGCGACTAGTTAAAAACGGAAATATAAAAGGTTTAGGGCATGTAGAACCGTTGGCAGGGATTCGTGGAGGACCTCATGAAGGTCCTCACGCAATAGGCGAACTAATAGTCGCACATATCTTCGTAGCAACAGACGATAGACATCATCCAACACAAGGTATTACCGGTGATACTCATGACGCATTATATCGATTTGAAACAGAGTTCGGCGTTGGCATGAACGTATACTGGTATTGGAATTCATGGGATGCGAGTGATGTCAGTCCAGCTGACAGTACCAGCAAAGCACTTGGTGATCTAAAGGGTGATGTAAGCTGGGTAAGAGATGCAGATAATGACATAGTGATAGGATGGCTACATGACATGGATAATAATGGTAGGGCATATTTAGATGGATTCTATGCAGTATGCTCGGATACGGCAAGCGGTTATGATTGGCCACATGACAGCATTGTTCAGCATGAGACATCACATCTATTCAATGCGCCAGAAGGAGGATTCTGGTGTTATGAGCATCCAGAGTGCATAATGAACTACTGTTGGGCTGCGCTACATGGAACAGATATATTGTGCAGTTCATGCAGAGAAATCGTCAACGAGAATATATGGGGTGATTAGATTAGGGGGTGATTAAGATTACTCCATTTTTTATTTTTTGAGTGGGCGAATATGAAGACACGAAATAAGATATTAATTGGTGTAGGGATTGTAGTATTACTTGTAGTAGGCTTTTATGTATTTTTCCCTTTTTATGTGGTTGGTCCTCCCGTACCTCTTTTCTCCATAGAGAACATAGATATTAGTAATCACGAGGTAGTTATCGAAATATTTGATTTACATAATAAATCCATATTCAAAGAAACTCTTGAGTTGGGTCCGAAAGAAGAAATATGCTATCCTAGACCAGTTTTGCTTAACTTCCGATGGTTGAAGGAGTGTACACTTAAGGTCACCGTGGATAATAAGGCCACAAAGACGTATAAGACAGAGGTATATGCTTGGACACAATTTTGCATCTCACTAGTCAAAGACCCTATCTCAGGAGAGATACGCATAGGTATTAGTGCAATGGTCGTGTAGTAGTCCCTGCATATCGCCAGATACAGTAACCTGAGGAGTTTATTGGCCACATGACAGTATTAGTTCAACATGAGACTTCCCATCTCTTTAACGCGCCAGAAGGAGGATATTGGTGTTATGAGCATCCAGAGTGTGTGATGAATTACTGTTGGGCTGCGCTACATGGAACAGATATATGGTGCAATTCATGCAGAGAAATCGTCAACGAGAAAATAAGGGGTAATTTAATGGTATATACACTATAAAAAAACCACGCTCGCGCTGTATCAGTTATTACCTGAATTTATGGCTTTATAGGCACCATGTTCTGAATCTCCCCGTATATGCCTTATTATTGACAATAAGGCGATAATTGGCGATAACAATTTTATTGCCTGGTGCCTATTAGGCACCATGGCATTCATACGCGTTAAAATAATGGTTGAATTTTTCGATAAAAGAAAAGTGTGATGGGAACTTTCAAGAGCCACTTAGAAGAAAATATTACTTACGAAAGCAATAGAATCAAAATGAGTATTACATAATGCTACATGGTGCCTATAATCGTTAAAATTCAGGTTATTACCACCACTCAACTATAGATCTAACTGATGCACCCAGACATCTTCACACCCGGAACCTGCCTCTTCATCGTTCTCCTCTGTTGTCTTACTACTAATGCCCCTCTTACGGTCAAACACATATTCGAGGACAATCTCAACTGGGCGGCATTTCACCTTGCGGAAAAAGATAACCTCCGCGATATTGAAATCAACGAAGTCAACAAGATGCTGTCCTGCAAGGACGAGAGTCGCGGCTTCTTCACATACGAGTGTGAACACTGTGGAATTACAAAAACAGTCCATTTCGGCTGCAACAGTCGCATCTGCACGAATTGTGGCAAAAATCACACCGACAAATGGGCAAAATCTCTCGGAAACGCATTATTCAATGTGCCTCACCGACATGCGGTGCTCACGATTCCGGCTGCTCTCTGGCCCATTGTGGGGAGCAATCGTTTTCTACATAAGGTTTTGATGGATGCGGCAATTGCTGCGATCAACGACACAATTTCCTACAAGCACAGAAACGGACGATTGACGGCTGGCGCTATCGTGGTGTTGCATCCCTTTTCCAAACGCATGGGCAACAATTCACATCTTCATGTACTCGTAACCGAAGGTGGATTCGACAAATGCGGCAGGTTCATACACCAAAAAATCATTCCTTTCAAGGCTATGCGAAAAACATGGCAATATCAGGTACTTACCCAGTTCAAAGCGGCACTTCCTAAGACTAGGGTATTCGCGCTGCTCATAGACCAACTTTTTAAGAAATATCGTAAGGGTTTTGTCGTATATCTCCCAAAGGAATCCAGAATCACAAACAAACGAAGGATAGCACGATATGTAGCCAGATACATCAGGCATCCCGCGGTCGCAAACACACGATTGCACCGATACGATGGAAAAACGGTCACATTCTGGTACAAGGATCATGAGGGCAAGAAGCATTTCGTGACTATGGAGGTGAGGGAGTTCATTAGAGCATTGATTCAGCACATTCCGGATCGGAATTTCAAAATGATACGGCATTACGGTGCTTACAGCCGTAGAACAAAAAGTAAATATTCTGGCTATTTACAGAGAAGTATAAGGCAGGTTACATTCGAGGACTTTATTACGAAAGTGAATAAATGGGCGCCAAAATGTCCAAAATGTGGAAGAAAAATGACATTCGTGTGCTATGAGAAGGGACCTCCGAGCGAAAACAAAGTTTTTGGATGCAAAATATCAGATTGGAACCATCCACTGCTTAGCTGTAGCTAACAATTGATTTGCACCCGAAAGGTGCTTTCTTGTTCGAGCCATGTGGGGTATAATGGCTTTTAATGTATAAAAATATACGGTTTAATCAGAGGTGATTAACTATATAAACCATGTAAAGCAGAGAATAAACGGGGAATGGCCCCTTGACATAACAGAGGAGAGCTATCATGGTATACTTCACATCGCCACAGATTGAGCTTTTTCAAAGCGCTGAAACCGTAGCGTGAGTAAGGAGTCAAGTTCTTGTTTGTAGGTGGTATCAGTCTGGTTCAGGCATTCGGTGATGGCTTTTTTAAAATCCTTGAACTCGGAATAATATTTCGAATAGAGGCACTTTTTCTTAACGAATTTCCAG
>QENJ01000005.1 GCA_013374505.1 Candidatus Methanophagaceae archaeon | reverse complement strand
CAAATGTTTCAAATAATTTTATGGAATAGTACTAATAATAGTTTCAGACATTCACCATTTTGATTAGAACGAGTTCCGCTGGATTCTGGCACCACTTATACAAGTAAGAGCGATGAAAGAGCTAAGTTCTGAATAAAGCACTATGAACCCTGTAATCGCTATGCCACATTTTCAACGCACCAAACCATTTAATCGTATTCTTAGTTTGTTTGTACTTGATTGGCACCCGATAAAATCACAATATTTACGGACGTTCCGCCTATTCCATCCAAGACCCTGCCAATTATTTATACAGCCGCAAACGCTATTTATTGCAATGGGATAAATTACACATCGCGCAAAACACCATATTTATTTGGAATGGGTTTATACTATATCCAGCCATAGAGTGATTAACTGCGTACAGTAAAGGAGAAAAAGAGAAGTGGCAAGAGTAAAGCTAAGCGGTGCGGAGATCGTAGTAGAAGAGCTAAAAGACGAGGGCGTGGAAGTAGCCTTTGGAATACCAGGCGGTGTTTTATTAGATTTATATGATACGCTCTACAAGGAAGACGCGATTAGACATATATTGATGCGACATGAACAATGTGCAGCGCATGCAGCGGACGGTTATGCACGTGTATCCGGACGAACGGGCGTTTGTATCGCCACTTCGGGTCCCGGCGCCACGAACCTCGTTACAGGTCTGGCGAATGCAAACATGGATTCTGCCCCGGTAGTAGCGTTGACTGGGCAGGTGGTAACTTCTGCAATAGGTACAAACGCATTCCAGGAGGCGAGCACTTTCACGATTACCATGCCTGTTACAAAACATAATTTCTTGGTGAAGCGGACAGAAGATTTGCCTAAGGTCATACACAACGCATTCTACATCGCCAGTACCGGACGTAAAGGAGTTGTTTTGATTGACTTACCGAAAGACGTCTTAGCAGACGTAGCAAAAGTGAATTTACATACTAAAGAGACTTTTGCAGGCTATAAGCCGAATATCAAACCGAATATTGTGCAGACAAAGAAGACGGCGGAAGTGTTAGCAAATGCGGAGCGACCGCTTATACTGGCCGGTGGCGGTATTATAAGCTCGGATGCCACGGAAGAATTACGTAGTTTAGCGGAATTACTTGGTGCCTGTGTGGTCACGACACTTATGGGCAAAGGCGCCATACCAGAGAATCATCCGCTCTGCTTAGGCATGGCTGGTATGCACGGGCATCTTTGTGCGAACAGAGCGATAAACGAATGCGATGCACTGCTTGCGTTGGGGACACGGTTCAGCGATAGATTGACGGCATGGCAACTGGACCAGTTCGCGCCGGATGCTACTGTGATACATGTGGATATAGATGCGGCAGAGATAAACAAGAACATCCCGGTGGATATACCAATAGTAGGCGATGTGAAGCTTGCGCTTGCCGACATCCTGAAGTGGCTGGCGAAACAGAAAAAAATGGGCGATAAGAGCGTCTGGCTGCAGCGTGTAAAAGAGATGCACTCGACGTGTGAAGACTGCATAAAGGACGTGAGACGAGCAGGCACTTCTTTATCCGATATGTTCATAAAAGAGCTCAGTTTAATCCTGGATGGCGATGCTGTCGTTACAACAGAAGTAGGGCAGTGTCAGATGTTTGCCGCGCATTATTACATGACGAAGGAGCCACGTACGTTTATTTCCTCCGGCGGGCTGGGCACGATGGGATTCGGATTTCCAGCCGCTATAGGTGCGAAGGTTGCGGTGCCGGATAGGAAAGTGGTGGACATCGCGGGTGACGGCAGTTTCTTGATGACCTGTCAGGACCTGGCTACCTGTGTGGAGAATGATATACCAGTTGTGGTTTGTATCCTCGATAACCGGTACCTGGGCATGGTAAGACAGTGGCAGGAGCTGTTCTACGATAAGAAATATTCGCATACTGGTTTGGGTGCAACACCGGACTTCGTTAAGCTGGCAGAAGCGTTTGGATGCTATGGCGAGCGTGTGGAGAAGCCGGAAGATTTGAAAGACGTTTTGAACAGCGCATTTGAGTCGGGAAAGCCGGCAGTGATTGATATGATAGTAGGCAGTGATGATAAGATATTACCGATGATTCCGCCGGGTGGTGGTATAATAGGTATGATAGGAACGGAAAGATGCAAACACGTATAATTTCGCTATTGGTAGAGGACCATCCGGGAGTGCTAACGCGGATGTCGGGTATGTTCACGATGCGGGGAATTAATATCACGTCTCTTACGGTTTCACCGTGCGAGAAGGAAGGGTTATCAAGGATGACGGTGGCGATAAAAGGCACGGAGAGCGAATTGGAGAAGGTGCGGAAGCAGATAAGTAATCTGATAGAAGTGGTAAAAGTAGTGGATTTGAGGGCGGATGAGGCGATAATACGCGATTTGTGTCTGCTAAAAGTACACACAAAAGATTCGGGAATGCGTCTGGAAGTGATGCTGCTTGCGGAATCGTATGGTGCGAAAATAATGGATGCTACACTGGATTCGGTGATAATCGAGCTTACGGAAGAGCCCCGGAAGATAGACCGTTTTGTGGATTTGATGCAGCATTTTGGTGTGAAACAGTTGTTTCGGACCGGGCTTACTGCAATAGGTCGTGATTGAAGGCCTGAAATAGCCGGGCGGGATACGCACGCAGAAGATTAGCAGGAAATGCCGTCTTTGAAAACAGAACGCAACATTTATATACGCTTAAAATTTGGTTTACATAAATAACATAGAGGATGATACCATGGAAATATTACATGATAAGGATGTAGATGATAGCATTTTAAAAGGTAAGACCGTAGCAGTAATCGGATACGGAGCACAGGGCGATGCACAAGCAAACTGCTTGAGGGACTCAGGAGTTAACGTAGTCATAGGCGAGACGGAGATATTGGGCGGTCGAAACAATCCGAGTTGGGACAAGGCAAAGAAAGACGGTTTTGTGGTTCTGCCGGTAGATGAAGCCGCAGAAAAGGGCGATATAGTTCATGTTTTGCTTCCGGACGAGGTTCAGCCTGCGGTTTACGAACAGCAGATACAGCAGCATATGAAAGCCGGGAAAGCACTTTGTTTCTCGCACGGCTTTAACATCTGCTATAAGAGAATCGTGCCGCCCGAAGAGGTGGACGTTATAATGGTAGCGCCAAAAGCGCCGGGAACCGAGGAACGGAAAGCGTATTTAGAAGGCTTTGGCGTACCGGGCCTCGTTGCGGTAAAACAGAATCCATCTGGAAATGCACGAGAACTGGCGTTGGCAATGACAAAGGCAATGCACTGGACAAAAGCGGGTATCCTGGAATGCACGTTTGAACAGGAGACTTACGAGGATTTGTTTGGCGAGCAGTGCGTGTTATGTGGCGGTCTGGTAGAATTAATGAAGAATGGTTTTGAAGTCTTAGTAGAAGCAGGTTATCCACCGGAGATGGCGTATTTCGAGTGTGTACACGAGATGAAGCTCATTGTTGATTTGGTATGGCAGGGCGGAATAAAGCGGATGGCAGAAGTTATCTCAAATACCGCAGAGTATGGCATGTGGGCAGAGGGGCATAAGATAATCGGGCCTGAGGTAAAAGAGAGGATGAAAGAAGCTCTGGCACGAGTGGAGAACGGAGAATTCGCAAATGATTGGGTGGCAGAGTCCAAAAGAGGTATTCCGTTTTTAAAAGCGAGTCGCGAAGAAATAGGCAAGCATCAGGTTGAGATAGTGGGCGAAGAGATAAGGAAATTGTTTGCCCAAAAATGAAATAATGGCTCTTTCGTTTTTAACGCACAGCCCAACGAAGATAGTCTTAGTGGGTCTTAACTACAGAGACCACGCAAAAGAGCTTGAGATGCCGTTACCCGCAGAGCCTATTTTATTTATGAAACCCGTTACTGCGTTGATCGGGCCCGAAGAGAGTATTCGCTATCCGCCTCAAGCGACACGGGTGGATTATGAAGCGGAATTAGCAGTTATCATAAAAGATACGTGCAAAGACCTCGCGCCCGAAGACGTTAGGGCACATGTAGACGGCTTTACCTGTTTGAATGACGTGACAGCTCGGGATATACAGAAGAGGGATGGGCAGTGGACACGAGCAAAAAGCTTTGACTCGTTCTGTCCGATAGGTCCAAAGGTAGTCGCAGATGTTGACCCGAATAATCTGAAGATACAAAGTTTTCTTAATGGCAAGTTGAGGCAGGATTCAAATACCGCTAATTTCGTATTTACCGTGGAGGAGCTGGTTTCGTTCATCTCGCACGTTATGACGTTGATGCCGGGAGATATTATTGCAACGGGCACGCCAGGTGGAATTGGTGCTATGGATAGAGGCGATACGATAGAAATACGGATAGAGGGTATTGGGACATTGCGGAATTATGTGGGATAAGGTAAAAGGATTGTTGTAGATACAGGTTTAGCGAAGAGGTGCTGCCAAGAATAGACAGTTTGCAAGGTGTGTATCCTCTTAAGGAGTGAAAATGAACACGATGAGCGGCAAACAGCAGAGCGGCTGCTTCGTATTGTAATCAGAAGTGGAATGGCTGAGACGGGTTTAACGTCCCGCGAGTTCATCTATTTCCGCTAGAAATTTAGCAGATGATTTGTTCAATTGCATCGCCTGTTCACTCAATTTTGTGAGCGTGTTGATAGAGCCTGCAACCAGGAACCGCAAAATACGATAGTCCTCTTCCCATAATAATAAGTTCTTCATTTGTTCCTTCCCGATCTCATGATACCATTCATCATGTCGCCAGATAAGAATCACACCCAGAATGCTGACTGCTTCCTCTACCTTCAAATCCTCTAATTGCGATAGTTTGAAGGGTAACTCATCCACAACGAACCCAAAAGGATTCTTGACCGCGGGTAACTCCTCTAAAGAGATCCGGACATGCTTCATAATAGCGGGCAGAGCCATAAAGAGCTCTGAAGTGCGTACGTGCCCCCCGAAGTACGTGATGAGCGTTCCTTTCGGTGTAGCGACATAGATTTCCGCACCTCGTTTGCCCTCGCCTATTTTATGGATTGCATGTGCTGCCACCATACCCGGTATCTTCCTCAGAACCGTGGGATATGAGATGGCAGTAGCCTTGGCTATGGCATACTTGCTGGACGGGCCATTCTTGACAAGGAATTCGAGAATAGCTCCAATGTGTTCATCACCTAGCATTTTCATGATCTGTATAATACTTTAGCGGATATGAACATAAAAGGATATGTTTATACGTTTATATAAGAAATGCAAGAAGTACACGAGTAACAAAAATGGAAGAGTGGACAGCGAAAAGGATTGAAGAACTCTTTGAACGGGACTTTCATGAGCTCGGCGAGGTTGCAGATTCCATCAATCGTGAGAACGGGAACATGGTAACGTTCGTGGTGAACCGGCATATAAACTATACAAATATATGCGTTTCCCGATGTCCTCTGTGCGCTTTTTACCGCGATATGGGCAGTAGCGAAGCGTATATCATGAGCATAAACGCGGTGCTTGATAGAGTTGCGGACGCGGTAAAGATAGGCGCTACGGAACTTCACATTGTCGGGGCGCTAAACCCGGAAATACGGCTGGAATACTTCGAGAAGATATTTGGACGGATAAAGAGTAAGTTTCCACGTGCCATAATAAAAGCGCTGACAGCAACGGAAATACACTTCCTTTCGCAGTTAGAAGGGCTGAGCGTAGAGGAAGTGCTATTGAGATTGAAAGAAGCGGGACTGCAAGCAATGCCCGGCGGTGGTGCGGAGATTCTCGATGACGAAATACGAGAAATAATCTGTCCGAACAAACTAAAAGCGGAAGAGTGGCTCAGGATAATGGAGCTAGCACATGGCATAGGACTAAAAAGCAATGCTACAATGCTATTCGGGCATATAGAAAAGCCAAAACACAGAGCTATTCATCTATACAAGCTCTGGCAGTTACAGGAGAAGACAGGCGGGTTTGTTTCTTTCATTCCGCTTCTGTTCCATCCAAAAAACACCGAACTCGAAACGCTGGTTGAAGAACGGACTAATCCTGTTGATATTCTCAAGACGATTGCGGTTTCAAGAATTGTACTACGCAATTTTAAGAGCATAAGAGCGTATTGGGTTTCACTCGGCGAGAAACTAGCTCAAGTAGCTTTGAACTACGGTGCGAACGATTTAGACGGTACGATCATGGAAGAAAGAGTGACACATGCGGCCGGTGCGGAAACACCGCTTATGCTACCGGTAAACAATATTTTAAGTCTTGTAAAAGAGATAAACAAAATACCCGCGGAACGAGACACTTTTTACAGTATTCTGAGGGGGTATCCATGAGCATAAAAATAGGTAAATTCGGATTCGTGAATAATTTCTTGCCCTATTACCGGCTTGAGCAGAACGGTGTGAGGGTAATAGAAGCATTGCCAAAGAAGCTAGCCGCGATGTTTGACGAAGGAAAAATAGATTATGCCCCTGTTCCTTCGTTCTATTACCTGAAGAACAAGGCTAAGTTGAGGACCTACGATTTTTGCGTTGCGTCTAAGACAAGCGTTTTGAGCGTCATTCTCGTTTCAAATGGTAAACTGCATGATGAGGATAACATATCTATTGCTGTAACGAATCAAACGGTGACATCACTGAATCTACTAAAGATCATTCTGCGGGAGCGAGAGCAGAAAAATCGGATTGTTGTTATGGATGGGTATAAAACAAGCGAATTACTTAAGTGCTGTGATCATGCACTTGTTATTGGAGACGAAGCAATCAAGGCAAGGATGCGATATAATGTGGTTATGGATTTGGGTGAGGCCTGGCAGGATTTAACCGGTTATCCGATGGTATTCGGGATTTCGGCATCGCATAAAGGGCAGGATATGAGTGAAGTAAACCGGAAAGTGATGGACTCGGTCGAGTGGGGGCAGAAGAACATTGCTGAAATTGTAGCGGTAGCCGCGAAGAAGTTCGGAATGCCGGTAGAATTCCTCGAAGAGTATTTCAAATCGCTTACATTTAAGATGGGCGCGAAAGAGAAGAGAGGGCTTGAACTGTTTGGGGAGAAGTGCCATGAATACGGATTGCTCTGAATGGACTGTTTATGTAGATAAGAGTTTGAACGGGATAGATCTGGATTTTGAAGAAACGCAGCGTCTGTTCGAGTTGCCATTACCCGTGGTGGGTAGAATTGCAGATGAGATACGCCGTGAAAAGTGCGGTGAACTCGTGACGTTCGTTATTGACCGTAACATAAGCTACACAAACCGATGCGTATCAAGCTGCAAATTCTGCGCGTTTTACGCACGGACTAAAAAAGAGAGCTATGTGTTGAGTAAAGACGATATTTTAAGCAAGGTCAAGGAAACGGTTGACGTTGGCGGTACGCAAATACTCATTCAAGGTGGACTGAACCCGACAATCCGGATTGACTGGTTTGAGGATTTGTTTGCTGCGATAAAACGTGAATTCCCTGACGTGCAACTGCACAGCCTCTCGCCACCGGAGATAGATTTCATTGCACGAAACGAGGGTCTGAACGTAATAGAAACGCTGGAACGGTTGCGAGAAGCAGGGCTGGATTCTTTGCCGGGTGGTGGTGCGGAAATTCTGAGCAATAGAGTACGACGGGTCATCAGCCCGGATAAAATCGGTGCAAACCGCTGGATTGAAGTAATGGTGGCTGCACACGCTATAGGCATGAAAACCACGGCGACTATGATGTTCGGGCATGTTGAAACCAACGAAGACATTGTGGAGCATCTATTCAGGATACGAGGTTTGCAGAACAGAACTAGGGGGTTCACGGCTTTTATTCCGTGGACGTTTCAACCGCAGAATACGGCGCTGTACGCGGATATAAAGAAGCCGGTATCGGCAACGAGATATTTGCAGGTGTTGGCGATTTCGAGGATTGTTTTGCATTCTATACGGAATGTACAGGCTTCATGGCTCACGCAGGACTTTGAGGTGGATAAGCTGGCACTGTTTTTCGGTGCGAATGATTTCGGGGGTACGATACTGGAGGAGAATGTTGTGACTGCTGCGGGAAAAAAGTATAAACCGGCGCGGGTGGAGGAGATCGTGAAAGCGGTGGAATCGGTGGGTAGGCCCGTGGCGCAAAGGAATACGGGGTATGAGGTATTGGGTGGGTGAAGGTTCGCGCGTATCAGAAGCAGTCACGCGCAGGATTTACGCTGAGTGCTTCAGAACGAAGCCAGATACACACTGCTATACGCAGTTGCACTCACCTTATCATTTTATCTCTTCGTTTGAGTAAGAAGTAATTGGTCCCGGTGGATACCGCGCCTCATAATAGAATGCTGTTAATTCCCGGCCAAGGTCAAGATATTATAGATTATTCTTTTAACCTGCACGAATCTATCCACTCTTCTTTTATTTGTATCTTTCAAAATTAAGAGGTCTATATCGCTATCCACTGTAGGATTACCATAAGCATAAGAGCCAAATAGAATGATCTTTAGAGGCTTATATTCACTCTTCAGCTTCTCAACAATCTCGGATAATATATTCTTTACTTCTTCTTTCATTTTACGCCGACCTCTGGGTTTGTTTGCGCTCCTCATGTCTATGGTACGGTGTTTTAGATTTATAAAGATTTACCTACCTAGCGACTAAATGTGTATAACGTTCCGAGCGTATCTGAAGTTCCCCGAAGTGGAATTTGGGCGAAGATGCAAAGCACCGAAGCCCGATACGGTCTGTTATATGAAGTTGCGCTTGTTTGCTACAATTGTTTGCCTCATTTAAAAAAATCCTTGTCATTGAACAGGGTACAATAGGCATCCTTCTCGCTTATGCACCGGCTTGGACATACTTCACAAAAACTGAGTGACTTATCCCACGTTTTTGAAATTACGTCCAGCATTTTATTGACCATTCTATCGTTAAGATTTGGAAAATACGATTCTATCATTTCATACGAAAGGTGTACCACCTCGATTCTACTCGATAGTTTTTGTAAGATAATATCCTTCATCTCCTTCGATATATAAATTGAGAACTCAGCAAGGGCTTCGTCACTGATTTTGTGTTTCTTTAGTCGTTTTCCAATATCTACCCTCATGTCGTCATATATGCCCATAGATAGTTCATAACAAAACCAGTTTAATTTTGTTTTCTCACTCTCACTGGAATAGAATGATGTCGGTTTTATCATGCTTATTCCTGATTTGCCTTCTCCTTTCATTGTTATCATCACCTTTAATTATGTGTCTGATTTAAAATATATTTTCATAAAGTGAGTTAAGTAGTTCTTTCCCTTGAGGTTGTGGTATCCCACGACCTTCTTTTTTTGCCGTTTCTAACCAGAGTTCGATGGCGATTTTAACTTCTTTCGATGCCGCTTCTTCTGTACCTCCGAACGCGGAGCAGCCTGGCAGCTCGGGAACCACCGCTATATAGCCCTCATCCTATAGGGGTTATTAAATCCTGATGATGTTTTGGCAGAACTTGGATTTACTGTAAAATGGAGAAGGTTGGATGTTGAAGAGGCAACGATTGGGTTAAGGTAGAGTTTCAATGCCAACTTTCAAGATTTGCTTTTATATATTAAATCCTTCATAAGTTCATAATTCTTCTTAGTAATAAAACCACTTCTTTCACCAAATATCATGAAATCTTTTGTTAATTTATATACTTCTATTAAATCTAAATTATTTGAAGCGAATATTTGGTCAATTATATTAGTATCCTTTCTGTTTAATAGCAATTCATAAGTTATAACATCTAGCATCCTAGGGACGTGAATTGCAACTCTCGGTTTCAAACAAATTCTCTCCACTAAATCTAAAAAATATTTTAAGTATGATGGATAATAATTACTCATAAAATCTTTTTTTGTGATTGGGTATTTTTCGTTGTATCTTTTTGAAATCTCCTCGACCATAAACTCATAAAAAGTTTCAAGAATTTTTCTTCTTTCTGCACTTTCCATCTTACCCCCCATCAGACGTTCCCTCACATGAAATTCTTTTTCTTTGTTAGGTATTACAAGAATGGGTTCAGAGAATTTTAAAATCGATACTGAAAGATGGGATAAAATGTACATCTGTAAAAATAATCTTTCTTCGTCCGTGATATCACGTAACTTGTTAATTCTTTGTTCAGAATTTACTAAAGATGTGATTTGTTGTTGCACAGGATCTGTCCAATATTTAAATTGTATGTAGTCATAAATCGGCTTTGCTTTTTCTTTTAATACCCCAAACATTACATCTTCTTTTTCGATGACATCTCTATTAAAGGCACCAATGAATGGCTTCGATTCTATGTTATATGCCTTTTCTAATTCTGATAGCTGATCCAGGGATAAAGGAAGAATTTGAAGTTTTCTCCCAAGGTCTAAATATTTGCTTTCCCTTACTTTTGTCCTAAGAAAAATTCCTTGGTCAGCATTAAAGTATTTCATAATTCCTGAAAGCCAAAAAAATCTTTCTGCCGTTGAAACCGTTGCACCAGACTTACAGTCACAAATAATTTGATGTTGATTGAAAGTTTCGTCTAATCGGCTACCCCATACATCAATGTCAGTATATTGATGTTCTGTCTTCCTTCCATAGGTGTATCTTAGCAAATTTACGTTCCTTCTTGTGAAATATCCATTATACCACAGAAAACGCATCATTCTAAGTTTTAAATCTAAATCTTTTTCGTTTTTCATGAATACACCCCACTACTTTGCATAGCTTCAATCATTCTTTCGTAGTGATCTGTTGCGCGAATTTTTCCCGCACTTTTTATCTGTCTTTGTTCTGATGAGTAATTAAATACACCCCTTGTTAACAATTCTTGTACTTCCGGTTCATCAACAGTTCCATGAACAGGTTCCTCTCCTTTTAACATTTCTTCTGCTACATCCATATAAACTTGATTCTCTGGTGTATCATTAAAGAGGGGCTTATATGCGGTCCCTCCATATGCCTCGCTCTTTTCATAAGTGCAAATGTTATTGAGATAAAGAAGCGCATATTGTAGTTTTGCATAAGAATGAGGCTTAATTCTTCCTTCTCGTAATGATCTTAGTAACAGAACAGGATATTTTATCTTTGATACCTCGGCATGATATTGTCCATGACGAATACAACCAACAATAAGTCTTGCTTTCTCAAAAATATCTTTTTCGGGATCTAATTCGAACTGTGGAGTTGCCGAAAAAACATATTCATGTTCAGCACCTTCTCGATCGTTGACACCAACGGACGGGAAAAAACCACTTGCAACTCCTCCGTTCAAAAGTGCAGGCTCGGTTTTAATATTTTCTAAAGGTCTACCAGGATATTTTGATAATTCCTTTGCAAGAATTCCTATTTTGTTGAATTTTTCATCAGATTGACGTTGTAAAAACTTCTGTACATCTTCTAACTTGCCAGCCCAATAAAAAGGAGTCCATACAACCTCTTTGCCAGTTTCAAAAGATTCAAAAGTTCCAAAATAATTTGTCTGTACACCGTAATTCAAGGCGTTTTCGAAATGCTCATCAGATACCCCAATTTCTGAAATTAAAGCCTCTTTCGTAGCAGGTTTTTTCGCGAGAAACGAAAGTGATTGAACCGTGGCGATGTCTACTTCTGTTGGGCTTTTGTCTTCCCAAAGTTTTCCTAATGAGGCTAATATATCCTCTAAAGGGGGTATTGATTCGTCGATTCTTTTAATTTTAGTTCCCTCTTTATGTGTTTCAACCCACCCAAGCTCTTCTAATGTCGATAATGAATCCGATCTTACGGTGGTAAAATTCTGTTTTATCGCTGCGGATATACTTGCTAATTTTTGTAAATCAAAGATTCCTGCTCGTCTTATATTTACGGCAAGCCTTGCTATGTCCCCAATGCTCCTTGTGACATCTAGATCATAATCATGCAGGCCTGCTTCTTTGTTTATTAAGCACTTACTCGTTTCAACACACTTAGCAGTTATTTGGGTATAATCCATCTTACTCATGATTATCAATCTGTTAGCTTCCCATATATATCTTCGCTAGTGCGGTAAATTAATCTATTCCGTCATCTTAAAATACTCATAAGCATCAATAATATCGAGATACATGCCGTCAAAGCCCGCCGCGAGAATCCCAAGATGGTATTGTGTAGGGATAATAGACATAGTGGAAGTCGCTGCCTTTGTTACCTTGCTACCTGCACAACACCTTAAATCACCCCCCGCTCCTTCATACTCGTATAGCCGTTCTTCGACACAATAACATGATCATGAACCTTAATCCCCAGCAACTCCCCAGCCTCAACCAACCGCTTTGTTATCGCAATATCCTCCTGGCTGGGCTCCGTATCACCCGAAGGATGATTATGCACCAGAATGATAGCCGCTGCACGATCCACAATAGCATCAGAAAACACCTCGCGCGGATGCACCTGATTAGAATTCAAAAGCCCGACTGTAACCACCCTATTACCGATAACTTCATTTGCACCGTTCAGAGCTAAGCATACAAAATGCTCCTGCCGCTTATCGCTAATATCACGCACAAACGGCAGAACGTCCGATGGGAAAGTTATTTTGACGTCTTTCTTCCCGAAATAGCGTCTCGCGAGCTCGAAACTGGCAAGTATCTGGCATGCCTTTGTCTCACCTATGCCGTCTATCTCCACCAGCTCTTCGTAACCTATCTTGTCAAGATTATCTTTGAACCGGCTCTCTATCTCTGAAGCGACCTGGAGAACATCTTTTCCCGGAAACCCTCGTCCTATTATAACCGCGAGTAATTCAATATCCGAGAGCGAAGATGCGCCTCGTCGTATCATTTTCTCTCGCGGTTTGTCTATGTCCGGAATATCGGCGATTTTCTTTATACACCCTCATTAGTGGGATCCCTGTGCCCACGAAATAACACCTAATGACTTCTTTAAAGAGTCTTCGACTGCTGCTGATAGAGTTCTCATAAAATCATCATAATCTGCGTTGTTTCTGCGAATTCTCAGTCGATTTAAATCAACTCCTGCCTGTTTTTCTTCGTCAAAGATGCTTTCCTGAAGAAGATTACAGATATATCGATGACCCGTTGGCCCTCCAGGAATGCCATGTCCTTTGTCACTTAAACATTTTCGTGCCACACAGTAGGCCGCAAAGTATGCTCTGCTAATAGACGACCGCAACCGGGCCTCCTCATTTGCTGAACTTCCTTCCTTCCCAGCAAGTTCACATGCTAGTTTCAAATACTCTGACCAGTCAAAAGTCATTTGAAGTCTAGGTCAATACATATCTTTTTTCGAGCATAAGTTGGAGTATTCAACCACCATTCTTTATCAAGCCGTGAAAGCCGGTTAAAGGCTTCGTCAGGCCGAAGATTTGTATGAATAGAGATGAGCAATTCCTCATCTTCGATCTCAGGATCCGTTACAACTTCAAGAAACACCTTTGAAGAGTCCTCAAAATATTTATTGATTTTATCATATGCTTCTGAAAGGAATGAAAAAAGGAAAGAGTCATTTATAAGGAAATCATAAACCTCCTCTTCTCTTCGCAAAACGTAAAGCTGCTTCAAACCTCTTAGATCCAAAGAGGGATAATTAGATAACGTTTTATTCCAAAATTCGCCATGGATTGATTTTATTAGCTGGTTATAAGAATTCGCTAGCTTTTCAATTTGGAGGATTTGTTCGGTTCTCACTTCTTCTTCCGCAAGACGTTGACGAAGCAGATAAAAATAAGGGAGGTATGCTAGATTGATTTTTGGTGCTTGGGTGGAAGTTTGAAGATCAGAAGAAGATTCTAGAGATACCCCATAGCTAAATAGTTTTGAATCATCCATTGCGGCACTAATTTCTTCGGTTGGCAGTTCTATTGCATCACTAATCATTCTTTTTCTCCTAAAGAATAAAGATTTTTAAGAATACTAAGTGAATCGTCAGATCTTGTCGAGAAATTTCCTATAAATTGTTTAATATCTTCCAAAGACCTACCTTTAAGCTCATGATGGAAATTGAAATTATTGATAAGGCGATTTTCTTGCGATTCGATAACAAGTTTGAGCGCATAAATCTCGCTTCTAGCGTAAATTATACCACCATAATGAACGTCATGACCTTCGAAAACTGAAATTAAATCAGTTTCATTTATGTTAAGCCCAATCTTGGGCAGTGTCTCGCCCTCATTCATCTCAATACTCCATGAGAAGTTTAACCCGAGTGATTGGTATGGAATATGAGGTAACAAATCCACATATTTAGAAGCGACGTTTGCTAAAGATCTTAATGTCGCATCATCTTGTTTTTTAGCTGTTATTTGGAGCCGTTGATGATCGACCAATAACGAAAAAGACTCTGATTCAAAGAGAGAAAAATCTGGTGTGTGTACAAAATGTATAGGCTCTTCAAGTATCAATGAATTGTCTTTGAGCCACTGCGGAGCCATTATGCTTGGGTTATGAGCCGAAGCTATTATCACAATATCCCTGCGTCTTGGTTTTACATCCATGTTCTCCATCGCCCTTTTATTAGTATACCGATCTGATTATTTAAAGGTATCATATCACCCTACCCTTAGGTGATCTTATGCAAAAAGCCGCGTAGGGGTCTATATAATGCCTATCTACTCACTCAACAATAATCTAACCTCGTTTTCGTTTTTCTCTTACCTGTTTTCTTCTGGCATATAGACAATATCCCATAGATATTTAATGTATCATTTATTGCAGAAGCTTACCACTCTTTATGCTCACACTATTATTACCCTCCAATTTTCAAATATTTAAAACTTTGCATCACCCTTTTTATATCCGCCACCCTTTATGTAAACCATGATAATAGCACATACACCAGATGCCGATGACGCATTCATGTTTTACGGATTGCTAACAGGCAAAATCGCAACGAACTTAAAGATAACGCATATTGTTGAGGACATAGAAACGTTGAACAGAAAAGCATTCCAGGGCGAAATAGATGTAACAGCGATTTCTGCACACGCTTATGCGTTTCTGCACCCAAAATATCGTATCTTGTCCGCCGGTGCGAGCATAGGTGACGGCTATGGTCCCGTGGTCGTGGCAAGAAGCGGAATGGACGTAAAAGGTAAACGGATAGCAGTGCCAGGAAAGTATACCACTGCGAACCTGCTGCTAAAGCTGGCGGTTGATGACTTCCAACCGGTTGAGATGCAATTTGACGAGATCATACCCGCAGTACAGCGAGGACAAGTAGATGCAGGGTTGGTAATCCATGAAGCGCAGATAACTTATCCTCAGCATGGGCTCGAAAAAGTACTTGACTTATGGGACTGGTGGCATAAAAAAACGGAATTGCCGCTGCCACTTGGCATTAACGCTATAAAACGGAATGTGCCCGAGGCAGCCCAACGTGAATTTCTTGTCGCTTTGCGTGACAGCGTGCAATACGCGCTGGACCACGTAGAAGAAGCAATGCAGTACGCAATGAAATATTCAAGAGGTGCGGATAAAGAGCTTGTCACGAAATTCGCATTGATGTATGTGAATAAATACACTTACGAGATGACCGAAGAGGTAGTAAAAGCATTCGACATGCTTTACCGCATGGCAGGACGAAAAGGCTTATTCGCGAAACCGCCTTTGGACATCCTGTTTCTGTGATTAATGCAGACCGATTTTCAGGGGAGTACAATATCAGGAGTTGGGTTTCGCTTTTCCATTGGCTATTCTATTCGCTATTTTTTCTTTTGCTGGGTTGCAATAATCCAGCAGAAAAAAATCGGCCACTGTTGCTCGTCTCATGATAGTTATATACGCAATATTCAAAGATATTCATCTTCTGCCATTTTCATGCTCCGGGGTGTCTTCCTTAGGAGTCACAAAAGTTACTTTTTATTCGCTCCAACCATGCAACCACAGAATGAATTCGTGGGCATCTTGAATCCGTTAGCCAATTTTTTCCCCCTATCCGACAGACTCTGCTATCCGGATCATCTCATCTTTACTCAATGAACCAGAGTGGAGAATTAGACCTATCTCGTCAATTGTCCAGTATAAAGCTCGTCCATCCTCTATTAGCTTACCTTCTTGCTCATTGATCGTGACATTCTCGGAAGATTCCAACAATTTACGACCTATTCCAAGCTCAATATCTTCATCTAACGCCAATGAATCTTCACCGTTTGTGTAGGTCAACTGTATCATAGAATCGTTATGCTTCGGATCCCCCCGTATGCACAGTATCAAACTCGTAGCCGCTTGGTAGGTACGTAGGCTCTAAGATGTCGAATGATGAGTTCGCTTGTGCTTCTTTAATAGTCACCTTTTCTTTTTCCCTTGATTCTTCCCGGGTCATCACTTCTGCACCTTCGGGAATCTTGAATTCAAATACACTATCTGGGACGCCAGTATTTATTTCGATATTCTTGAATTCCATTGTATTAACGAGTTTGCTCTCGTTTTCATACATCTCGATCCTAAGCGGCATCCAAGTAACCTTATCAACCCAAAATATTGTTTTCTCATGAAAAACAGGTTCGCCTGTTTCTTCAGGTATCATTTCAATCACGTATGTACTATGTCCATCAATAATTTCTGACCCTAGAAAAGATATTTCACTATTGTTTAGTACCTCTGCAATGAATGCCATATGATCCATCTCAGATGGCTGACCTGTTTCTGGAATATCCATTGTTATGACTTGATTTTCGGTTGGATCGCACATCCATAGTGTTTTACCATCTGAAACCATAATCTGTCCCGCTATCTCCGCTGGTTGTATATACTCTACACGCATCATCTTTGGTTTTTTGCTTATCTGTTTTATTTCTATTATTGTTGATTCTCCAAAATCATATGAATTGCTATAGCCCTTTATCGTCATAGTAATATCTTCAATGCTGTCTTGTTTTTCTTGCATTTCTTTCGCAATCTGTGTAGGAGACAGGTCTTCTACGCATCCCATAAACATCACACCCATTACGACCACTACCATGGCTATTACACCTGCTATGGTTTTATATTTCATACCTCTTTTGCCCCTTTTGTTATTCTATACATAAGTACTTTTAAGCTATACCCGTAATTAAATACGAGGCCTGCCCTTAAGCACGAATACCTACAACATAAACTACACTTTTGTCACCGATTTATAAAAGCGTTTCGTTTTTTCGGCAGCCGCTACGACTCTCTTACCCATTCATTTACACCTTCAAAACCAGCCTCAACGCGTCTATATCTGCATCCACCTCTTTTGGCGTCTCAGAAATCGCGATCGCACGTTCCGGATCTTTCAATAGATGCCCGGTGGTAATGCACACGATTTTTTCGTCTTTTTGTATCACACCCATTCCAACTAATTTACGCAGTCCCGCAATGGAAGCCGCACTTGCGGGCTCTACGCCTATGCCTTCCTGCCGCGCCAGAAGTAGCTGCGCTTCTGTTATCTCATCGTCAGTCACCGACTCGGCAACACCGCCGGAGTTCCTGATAGCGAGTAACGCCTTTTCTGCATTCACAGGGTCACCGATCCTTATAGCAGAAGCTATGGTCTCGGGTTTAGGCTCCGGCGTTATCTCGGTTTTACCGTCCTTTACCGCATTTACCACAGGTCTGGCACCCTCGGCCTGAATGCCCGTCATCTTCGGTACGGAATCGGTAATACCCAGAGTCTTCAACTCCAAAAAGCCTTTGTAAATCGCACTTATGTTTCCTGCATTCCCTACCGGTAATATGAGCCTATCCGGTACCTGCCAGCCTAATTTCTCGGCCACTTCAAACGCGATAGTTTTTTGACCTTCCAGTCGGTACGGATTAACGGAATTCAACAAATACAGCTTCTCTTCTTCGCATAGCACACGAACGACCCGTAAAGCATCGTCAAAATTGCCTCGTATCGAGAATACTTGCGCACCGTGCATCATCGCCTGTGCTACTTTTCCTAAGGCAACTTTGCCCTTTGGCAATAGAACATAACTGGGAATACCGGCTTTTGCTGCGAATATCGCGAGCGATGCAGACGTATTACCTGTGGATGCACATGCTACACCTTTAACGCCCAGTTCCATCGCTTTCGTTACGCCCACGGTCATTCCACGGTCTTTGAACGACCCGGAAGGATTCAGCCCTTCGTGCTTTACCCATAAATCCGTAACCCCGATGTACTTCGCGAGTCTATCGCTCCTGTACAGGGGTGTGTTACCTTCGTTTATCGTTACAGGCTTTATCGTGTGTTCGTCAAAGGGCAGTAACACGGCATATTTCCATACGCCTTCGCCTTTTGCATTTACTATCCTGTCCTTATCAATCTTAGCATAATCGTAGCTTATATTAAGCAACCCGCCGCATTTACTGCATGTATATACTATCTCGTCCTTAGGGTAGCTTGCGCCACACCTTATGCACTCTACGTTATAATCTTTCATAGCACATTCACGGTAGTGAAAGGGAGATTATAAACTTTTCTAAAAGAAAGGTTGTGTATACTCTTGTGGTTGCTATACGCAATCCAAACACCCTTTATAAAACGATGAAAGAACGTATAATAGAATCAGCAGTATGTCCATTCTGTGCATGCCTCTGCGATGACGTGGTCATTTCGGTAGACCCCGCGAGTAACGAAATAAAAGAAATAAGGAACGCTTGCGCTGTTGGTGCACAAAAATTCCTTTCGACACGGAACGCGGATAGAGTACAGAAACCACGAGTAAACGGCAAAGAAACCGATTACGAGGCTGCAATACAAAAAGCAGTGGAGATATTAAGAACAGCGAAGAAGCCCCTGATATACGGGCTGAGCAATAGCGGCTACAACGCTCAACGTGTGGCATTGGAAATAGCAAAACACAAAAGAGGCGTGTACGACACCTCGGAATCAATTTGCCATAATCTCTTCTATTCCGAACTGCGAATAGGCAAATATCCGTTTTACTATGCTCTGCTGGACGAGATAAGAGACAACGCAAATGTCATCATTTACTGGGGCGCGAATCCTATCGTGTCGCATCCAAGACACCTTTCCCGGTATTCGGTATATCCCGTGGGAAGATACGCACTGAAAGGCGTGATGGACCGTGAGCTGATCACTATTGACGTGGTTGACAGCGAATTGAAGAAGATTTCAAGATGGTTCTTACGGTTGAA
>QENJ01000049.1 GCA_013374505.1 Candidatus Methanophagaceae archaeon | reverse complement strand
CAATCAAGATTTTACCGCTATTTGCCACCTTTTGCAGTTCCCTATTTATATTTGATTCATGCGAGTTCTTCTTTGCTTTTGTCATTTTGTCATTCCTCCCTGGCTCTTTGCCACTAATTCAACTGAGCCTGTGCCCAATTTTATGGGTTGTCCTACAATCACATTTTCCGTGACGCCTTTCAGTTTGTCCGTTTCGCCATGTATAGCCGCATCCAGCAGAGTATCCATCGTGACTTCAAAAGCAGCCCTTGAGAGAACCGATGCTTTCTTTCCCGCCAACCCATGCCTTCCTATCGGCTTCACATCACCCGCCATTGTCATCGCATCCGCAATTAACGTCACATGGCGTGCATCCACACCCAACCCTTGCTCATCCAGTGTGTTCAGCATCTCCTCTATTATCGCATGCCGAGCTGCTTCTATACCCAAAACATCCGCTATTTCGTTTATATTATTTGTCGTGGTTCTATGATGATCCACTCCTTCTACCTTCAGCACTTTCTTCAACGCTGAACCTTCTGTGTACAACATGTATTCCCCTTCCGGCGTCTTCCTCACTACAGCCCTTTTTATCCCTTCTATGCCCTTTACAAGCATGTTAGCCACCTTGCCCTCAAGCTTCAGCAACTCGTGATAGGACTTAATCTTTGGGTGTAGTTTATACTTGTTAGCCACTACTTCGAGGTCCACATCCATGCCCTTTAGCTTCTCTTCTATCTCCTCTTTTTCGATGTGTCTCTTCTTCAGTTCCCTCGTGTTTAGCGAAAACCATACACACATATCCTCTGTTGAGGTCTCTATTTTGCCTACGTGCTTATCTCTTATATGTGTCTCTTCTATCTCCATTGCTAGCGCCTCTGCCATATTCCTATCGAATGCGTACTCTTCCTCCAACTTTACCTGCATCGCAGGCGTTGAAGGCTTCTTCCTCGCATCTACCAACTCTATTATCCGTGGTAACCCGAGCGTTATATATATAGCACCTACACCGGCATAATGAAAAGTTCGTAACGTCATCTGTGTTCCTGGCTCGCCTATGGACTGAGCCGCTACTATTCCTACTGCTTCCCGAGGTTCTACTTTCGCTTCTTCATACTCGCTCTCAACTCGCTTCAAAACCGCAGCCACATTATCCGCGTTTAGCTGCGCTCTTACCGACCTCAACTTCTGCTTCAATTCGTTCTTTATCTTTACGGGTATCTGACTTTCATTCACTTTTGCCTCTATATCACAAAGTTTTATCTCGCCTTCTTCCACACTACCCAGCATCTTTAGAAGATCATCAATGCACGTCTTCTCTACCCGCATATCTAGTAAGTCATCACGACCGACGTTTAGATCTGTCAGAACAAAGTCTCCGCGCATTTGCTTCATAATCTCGGCATTTATATCCAAGCTAACCAAATCTTTCTCTGTTTTTCCCTTATCCGCCGTTGCACTTATTACCATCTTTACCTACGTACTCACCTCTGCCCCCACCTCAGCCCTTATTATCTTGTCTATATCCACAACTTTCCCGCCTTCGCTTTTTTGATGGGTCAACACCATCTTCACCATATTTAAATTGTACGACAGTATCCCTCGTTTCTCGGACTGTACCATCATACTTCACTTCAAGGTCCTGTAAAGCGTTAATGAGCCGCCTTTGGAAGTAGCCACTCTGTGAAGTACGAACCGCAGTGTCCACCAACGCTTCTCGGCCGCCAACGGCATGGAAGAAGTATTCTGCAGGAGATAGCCCATCTTTAAATGACGCCCGTACGAAACCACGTGCATCTGCGCTGCGGTCATCGGGTTTGAAGTGCGGCAACGTTCTCTTCTGGTAGCCCCTACTTATCCGTTCTCCTCTGACTGATTGCTGGCCCACACATGCAGTCATTTGCGTTAAATTTAGCAGAGACCCGCGTGCACCCGATTTTGCCATGAGCACACCAGGATTTTCTATGCCAAGATGCCGTTCTGCAATGTCGCCTGCCTCATCTCTCGCACTGCCTAAGCTCTGCATTATCAACAGCTCTAAAGATTCCTCTAACGTCCTACCAGGTAACGCTTCCAGTTCTTCGGCCTCGTACGCCATTATCAAAGCATCAACTTTCTTCTCTGCTTCATGTACAGCATCTTCTCTTATCTGGTCTTTCCCTTCAGTTGGTATGTCCTCGTCACTTATCCCAAAGCTGAAACCAGTTCGCAGAATAGCGTTAATAGCGAGTCGCGAGGTGTTTTTTATGAACTCTTTCGATGCTACCTCCCCATAATGCCTGAAGATTCTGTCGATTATTAGTCCTTTGAACGAACCGACTGCAGCTTCATCTATTACTCCGCTTATCAATTTACCATTCTTGATTAAAACATACGCCTCGTGGGGACATTGCTCTTTCTCACACGTCAAACCTTTCTCGATGCACTTCTCGCACACCTTACCACGGAAATTTAAATTCAAGTCTTTCGGTAAGATCATACTGAATATCTGCTTGTTAGTCCAATACGGAACTTTCTCGTAAGTACTCGAAATGGAAGTCCCTGCAGGCTCGTCCAAAACGTCAATATCCACATTATCCAGTATATCCAGCACTGCTTCCTTCTCCAACTTCTTCACTCCACGTGTAAGTAAAAATATGCCCGTGATGTAATCGTGAATGCCACCTATAATCGGCCTGCCGAATCTGGGCGATATTATGTTTCGCTGCACCGCCATTAGAATCTTCGCCTCGGCCCTCGCTTCCTCGGTCTGCAGTACATGCAGGTTCATTTCATCACCGTCATAATCAGCATTATACGGTGGACAGACAGAAGGATTTAATCTGAACGTTTTTCCGGGCATCACACGCACATAATGCGCCATTATGCTCAATCTATGCAGAGACGGCTGTCTGTTGAACAAAACGATGTCGCCATCTACAAGATGCCGTTCCACCTTCCAGCCCAAGCTCAATTCTTCCGATAAAGTCTCATAATTGGTATCTGTTACTTTTACCTTTTTACCATCCGCTCTCCGCACATAATTAGCACCCGGATATTTTCCGCCATGACCCACTGTTTCACTCAATAGTTTGAGGTTCCTTTCTATCACATTAACGGTGATGGTCAGCTCTTTTGCTATTTCTTCCGGAACGCCAACCTCACCTATATCTATGTCCGGATCAGGCGATATAACCGTTCGAGCAGAGAAATTCACTCTTTTCCCCGACAGCGAGCCCCGGAATCTTCCTTCTTTACCCTTCAACCGTTGCGCCATCGTCTTAAGAGGTCTGCCACTCCTGTGTCTTGCAGGTGGTACCCCCGCAATGTCGTTATCGAAATAGGTGCTTATGTGATACTGAAGAAGTTCCCACAAATCTTCTATTATCAACTGCGGTGCACCCGCATCCCTATTCTCCATAAACCGCTGATTTATTCTTATTATGTCCACCAGTTTATGTGTGATGTCGTCTTCGCTTCGTTGCCCGCTCTCTAAGGTGATGGACGGTCTTGCAGTTACCGGCGGAACGGGTAGTACGGTCAGGACCATCCACTCGGGCCTTGCACTTTTTGCATCCATACCTAAAAGCGCAAGATCCTCATCCGGTATCCTTTCAAGCCGTTCTCGCACATCAGTGGGCATCAATCTACGCTCTTTACCATCTTCATCTATTTCCTTGTATGTAGTAGGTTTATCGTACTTTATTTGTCTCTTACGCTCACCACAGTAAACAGTTAACTCCAAGCCCTTACGTCTCAAAATATATATCTTCTCTTCATCTGTTATTGTCCATTTATAGTTATGTACGTTTAGTTTGCCCGCAGTCTTCTTCACCGGTTGCTCATACGTACGCCCATCTTCAAATTCAATAGAGATCTTGTCTCTTTTCGCACTTAGGGTGATTTCAACCACGTGTTTATCCGCGGAAAACGTTAATCTCTTGTCCTTTTGGGTTTTACTGATTTCTGCATTTTTTACCCATGCAATACCAAAATCATCTATCAAGTAGCTTCGTAGCAGCTCGCTATCGTTGCCCGGAACTTCACGCCAGTTAAAAATACATTTATCGTCTAAGCTCCTCTTAATATGCACGGTTTTAGTAAGGGAATACCCTTGCTCTTCTAGTCTCTTCTTTAATTCGTTTGAGATCTCTTCATTTTTCAAGCTCTCACTTAAGTCTTCCGCATTAACGCTAAAAGATTCACCGCAGTGCATACATACATCTTTCTTCGCAGCTTCTTTAAATATAAGCTTCACCACTTCGCCCACACCCGCTTGCCTCTCTCTTTGCTGCCCTATTTCGTATAAAAAGTGCTGCCGATCCTCTTCTTCAAGCAAGACCTTTCCGCATTTCCTACATGTTGCGCTTAACATTTTGTATATCAGTTTGACATACCCTATGTGCATAACTGGTGCAGCAAGCTCTATATGCCCAAAATGGCCAGGACATTCGCCCATACGACCACCACAGGTTTTACATCTCAGACCAGGATCAATAACGCCTAACCGCTGGTTCACCAAACCCAGCTCTATCGGAAAACCGTCTTCACCATAAGTATCTGCTGTTATCACCTTCGCGGCGCTCATCTTCCTTATCTCTTTCGGAGATAGCAGCCCAAATTTTAGCCCTTGTATTCTCTTCGTTCTCATCTTAAACCGCCTCCTCCAGCAATAATCGCGGTGCAATACACAGCACCTTCATCTCGTCCAGTAGTAACTTAAAAGCATAACTCATCTCTACGGGATATATATCCGTGTCAGAACCACAATTTGGACACTGCGCTGATCCCGTTTTGCTATCATGGCTCGCAATCATACCACAAGCGCCACATACCAGCTCAACAACCCTGTCCGATTCATCCAGTAGTCTATCTTTTAACGAAATCGCAGCACCATAACCTATAAGAACATCTCGCTCCATCTCACCAAAACGGAGTCCACCCTCTCTTGCTTTTCCTTCCGTAGGTTGCCTCGTTAAAATTTGCACAGGACCCCTCGCCCTTGCGTGCATCTTAGCCGAAACCAGGTGATACAGCTTTTGATAGTACACGACACCTACGAATACGTTCGCCTCGAGCTTCTCCCCGGTTTTCGCATCCCGCATTACTTCTCTACCGGTATGAGAGAACCCTGCACGTTCAAGTCCCGCTCTCAAATCTTCTTCGGACTCACCAAAAAAGGCAGTTCCATCTATACTTCTGCCCGCCATCGCACCCATTTTCCCGCCTATCATCTCCAGCACATGCCCCACAGTCATCCTCGAAGGGATAGCATGAGGATTTATTATCATATCCGGGATAATCCCACCTTCTGTGAAAGGCAAATCCTCTGGTGGTACGATTAGCCCAACAATTCCTTTCTGACCATGCCGAGATGCGAACTTATCCCCGATTTCCGGTATCTTCTGATCTCGAACACTGATTTTCGCTAAGCGTCTATTGCTACTTGATTCCATAACAACGACAGAATCCACTATCCCTTGTTCGTTAGACCGAGTACAAACAGAGGTGTCTCTCCGCTCTAACGGGCTTAAAAGTTCAGTTGATTCCTCTAAGAATCGTGGAGGGCTTGTTTTACCTATTAACACTGCATTTGGCGGAACCGCCACTTCTGAATGTATTATCCCATCCTCGTCAAGTTGGTTATACGCCTCGCTCCCCCTCACGCCCATGATTTCTGTATCGGGTATCTCAAACCGATCTTCTTCTCCACCCGGGTATCGTCTCTCTTCTCCTGCGTATGTTCTGAAGAAATGGCTCCGCCCTAATCCGCGGTTTATTGACGCGCGGTTCATAATAAGCGCATCTTCCATATTATAGCCTTCATAGCTCAAAACGGCAACGACAAAATTTTGCCCCGCCGGTCTTCTTCCATGTAAAATAAGGTCGGCTGTTCTTGTCTGTACCATCGGCTTCTGTGGGGTGTACAGAATGTGTGTTCTGGTGTCGGCACGAGGTTTATAATTCGCAGTAGAGAGACCTAAGGATTGTTTCAGCATAGCACACCCCATTGTGTTACGAGGTGACGAATTGTGATCGGGATAAGGAATTAACCCAGCGACTATGCCTAAAATCAACGATGGATCCACCTCCAGATGCGTATATTCTTTGGCATCTATACCTGTCAAATCCTCTTCGTTCATTGCGATCATGGCATTCTCTTCCTCTTCGGCATCCAAATACTCTATCGTCCCTTTAATTACCAGGTCTTCAAACCCCAATTCGTCATTTCTCATCTTTTCTATGTGCGATTCCGTGACCAGGGGTTTACCATTTTCCACTATTATCACCGGTCTCCTTGCCCTTCCCCGGTCTGAGTTTATTATTATATCCTTTCTGTCGCGGTAATATGCGATATTCAGTTGATTCGTTAGTTCCCCCTTCCTTCTCAGTCGCTTTACATCAGCCACAAATAGCTCAGGTTCGACAGAGAAACCGATGAACTCGCCGTTCACAAAGACACGAATTCTGTTTTTTGAGTCTATATCCAAAGAGCGATCGGGCGGGATAATATCGAGTGCATACAAAGTATCTTTAAAACTTTTGGTATCTATCCCCACTGTTAGCTCAACCATCTGCGAAAAATTCTTCACCAATCCACAATTAGGACCTTCCGGTGTCTCAGTCGGACAGATTTTACCCCATTGCGTAGGGTGCAGATCACGAGCTTCGAAATGTGGCTGAGCCCTCGACAAAGGGGAAATTATCCGCCTCAAATGGCTTAACGTGGCTATGTAATTGCTTCGTTCCAACAACTGAGATACGCCCGCTCTGCCGCCCACCCAATTCCCGGTTGCCAAAGCGTGCAATAACCGTTCTGTGAGTACGTCAGACCGAATTGCTGTTGCAATCTTCAGTTCCCGGCTTCGCATATTCGCACGTTCCAACTGGTACCGCATATCCTTTATCAATTTGGTAAATGATACCCGGAAAAGGTCTTCCATTAGGTCTCCCGCAAGTTTAAGACGTTTATTTGCGTAATGGTCCTTGTCATCACCGCTTCTTCTACCTAATTTGAGTTCATAGCACGCTTCCGCCATTCTGCCAATGAAATGCGCCTTCGCTAACCTGTCATCGAGATGAGGAAGGAAATAGCGGTCGAGGATGTAATTGACACGTCTCTCCCGGTACTCCCGTGCCTGCGCGGGTGCAACTTTTCGCCCCAATGTATCTATCGCGTCTTCTTTCGTCTTCACCTCGCACTCTTCTATATTCGCACGGATGTGCTTTGCGATCTCCGAATCGTCAGAGACCGCTTTTATGATTTCCTCGTCACTCTCGAGCCCCTGCGCCCGCATAAGTGTCACAAATTCTATTTTACGGGATACCGCAGGGAAAGAGACTTCAAGTATCCCTTTCTTACTTATTTCAACCCTTATTGGAACTCGGAACCCGTGTTTAAGAGAGAATACCTTTGAAACTACGCTTTTACTGCCATATTTCTCCTCGAAGTTGACAAATATCCTGTTCGGTGCTAAGTCCTCTAACGTTATTATCACATGCTCAGAACCATTTATAACGAAATAACCACCCGGATCAAGTGGGTCCTCTCCCACCTTAACACGCTCTGTATCTGATAGTCCGTAGAGGTTACAATTCTTTGATTTTAGCATAATTGGCATCGAACCAATTTCAACCACTTTATTTTCGCTTTCGGGTACCTCTTCCTCGTTTTCGTACCTTTTCATCAACTGCATTTCCAGATACACAGGTGCGGCATAGTGCAAATTCCTTAATCTTGCCTGTGCCGGCGAAATCGTTTCATAGGAACCGTCTGCTTCCATAGCCTTCGGAGTCTTAACGCTAATTTTACCAAACTTCACACCCAGTTTGTACTTCTCCGCATCTTCTTCTCCACCACTGATGGATGTTTCTATATATTGCTGCTCATTCACGATTTTCTGCATACCTTCTTCAAGGAAGTAATTAAAAGAATCGAGTTGGTGTTGTGCTATTTTTTCCCTTTTAAAATACGTCTCTGCAAGAATTCTCCTGTCTAACATGTTAAAAACCTCTTTTACTTTATAACCAATCGGTAAGATAAAGCTGTACCTGCTGTCCTGCTACTTCTTCTTATCTCTACCACATCCCCCAGCTCTGCGTTTATCTCCTTTATGACCGGGTCAGTTGATTTGATTTTAGGTAGTTGTTCCCTACGGATTTTGTACTTGTTCAAAAGCGCATTTAATTCCTCAGTTGTTATTATCTCATGTATAGGCACAGACTCGTGTTCGAGTATCGAAACATTCCCCTTTTTCATATTCTTTCCTTCTACTACTCCTTTTTGTTTGGATTTGGTAACGGGCTCGACGGGATTTGAACCCGCGACCGACGGGTTAAAAGCCCGCTGCTCTACCGTTCTGAGCTACGAGCCCCGTTAGAGATGTGGGTCCACAACATCTCGAGAGCGGCATTCGCCGCCTCACGCTTGTTTCCTTCTCTACCCTCATGGAAGATATGCTTCGCATGATAGACGTAATCTTTTGTTGCTAATGCTATATAAACTAATCCAACAGGTTTGTCAAGAGTCCCCCCTGAGGGTCCCGCAATACCCGTGGTTGCAATACTCACGTCACTACACAGCAATGTTCTTACCCCGTTCGCCATCGCCATCGCACATTCCGCACTTACAGCACCTTTTTCCTCCAATATATCCTTAGTGACGTGCAAAAGTTTTTCCTTTACTTCATTCGCGTAGGCGATTACACTACCTTTATAATAGTCAGAACTGCCGGATACATTTGTTATCCTGTGTGAAATTAGCCCACCAGTGCAGGATTCCGCTGTGGCTATGCTGATTCCTTTTTTTCTCAGTTCCGCTCCAATTTCCGCTTCCAGCATCTGCATTTCCTCTTCCCCCAAACACTCGACATATGAATATTGTAGATCACAACTTATTTCTCTACACCATACCGCACCTTCACAGCCACGCTATGCTCAAATAGTGCCATTTCCGCGGGTGACAACATGGCTTTCCCTGTTGCAAGTAAAATATCGTCTGCACTTACCAATATAACTTCATTATAAGCCATTATCTCAGGGTCAACGTCTATCACGTGTTTACAAAATGCCGTTCCGCCTTTTCTTATGAATTCACTACTCTCTTTGTTCATCACAACCCTCATCTTTGGATATTCGAAAAAGCTGCGCAACCGTTCTGCACCTTCTATACTCAGCGTGAGCAGTCCGTCAAAACTCCTTAGAGTCGCTATTCGCTCGCCACCATCTGTTATCTGTGATATTCTATTCGTCTTTGAGAGGATAAACTCTACGGTCGGGGGGAACAAAACCGCACCTGCTCCCACTCCAAATTGATAATCAGCTATGACCCTTGCTTTTTTGTGCTGCTTTTTCAGGTTGTCTTTGCTTATATTCATGTTTTATGTGTAGAACAGTCCGCTAACTTCTTCACAAACGCGGTAAGTTAGTGTTTAAGTTTAGATATATTCTCCATGTCAACTATTACCCTATTATAGATAATTAAAACTTCCTTTCTGATTTAGGGTAAGCCGTTATGAAAAGGACGAGAGGTGTCAGGACTATCGCAGTACAGCGAATAGATCGGCTTTTAGCGCTTGCTGCGGAAGAGGCGAAGAAGGGCAAAGAAAAGCGAAGTGATAGATACGTTCAACTTGCTCGTAAGGTTGGGATGCGGCATAGGGTGCGAATACTCTCGGATTTGAAAATGCGGATTTGCAAAGGCTGCCACTCGTTCTTAATACCAGGTAAAAGTGCACGAGTACGTCTCAGGAAGGGGTATATCACGACCACCTGTCTGAAGTGTGGAATGCAAATGAGACGCCCCTATAAAGCACCACGACCATCCTCGCGTCGGAGGAACTGAAAATCACATTCTTTCATTAGCTCAAAAGCATGCTTCAAATTATCGAAACTTGTAGCGTATGATATTCTGACGTGACCCTGGCCACGACTCCCAAAGGCGGAACCGGGTGTGACTATCACTTTCTTCTGCCTAAGCCGCTCCACAAATTCGTTTTTGCTCTTCAAGGAATTCTTCTACCTTCTCTATGTTTCTATCATCACCTTCTAAAAGGTCTATTCTTAACTCTATTACATCCGCTCCGCTTTCCTTTGCCCTATTCGCATCTTGAATGGACAACCGCTTCAGTACTCCCACTATAACCGGTGTGAGTCCTAATTCCACGTCGCCTATCTGTCTCACAGTTCAAACCGCCTCTATAATAAATGTACAATTGTAGTATTTGTATAGCTAATCTTAATAAACCACGAGATTCCACGAGATTAACACTAAAACTTTTCAGAAAAAAGTTTCATCAAAAAAACAAACTTTCTTTGGGAAAGAAAGGTTGTGTGAAAATCTGTGGAATCTTGTGATTTACTAAACAAATACCAATTGTATTATGCCACGTATATTTTGTGGGTGGTTGGTGGAGGCGGCTAAAGTGCGTCATACAACCAGCGGATGCTACAGTATTTGTTTTGATGTGCAAAAAAAAACAAAACTATTATTAAATATGTGGGCCCTAGATAAGCTAACAATGAAATGAGAACTAAATTTGCACATCGTATAGAGCACATAGACATTTCGGGCATAAGGAAAGCATTTGAAGCGTTGTCCGGTGATTTTATCAACCTTGGACTTGGGGAACCAGATTTCGAGACTCCGGAACATATAAAAACCGCTGCGATACAAGCCCTTAAATCGGGATTCACCGGTTATACATCCAACAAAGGCATAGCTGAGTTGCGGGAGGCGATAAGCAATAAGTTCCAGCGTGATAACAACTTCTCTGTTAGTCCAGACGAGCTAATAGTTACCGCCGGTGCAAGCGAAGCATTGCACATCGCGATCCATTCAGTAGTAGAGAAAGGAGACGAGGTGCTGATGCCGAACCCCTGTTTTGTCTCCTACGCGGCACTGACAAAGTTGGCAGAGGGCAAACCGATTGGCGTTCCACTGACCGAAGATCTTACGATGTCCGTAGAAGCATTGAAGGAAAGAATCACGGCAAAAACAAAAGTGCTTATCGTGAATTCCCCTGCAAATCCTACGGGTAGTGTGGAAAGCGAGGCGAACATAAAAGCATTTGCTGACCTCGCGAGCGACCATAATATAACCATCATCTCGGATGAGGTCTATGAGTATCTCATATATGATGGAGCGAAGCACATAAGCCCCGCGCGATTTTCTGACGATGTCATCACGGTAAACGCAGTTTCGAAGACATACTCGATGACTGGCTTTCGTTTAGGCTATCTCGCGGCGCGCGAAGAATATGTGGACCAGATGTTGAAGATACATCAATATATCCAGGCATGTGCCTCTTCCATATCACAGAAAGCGGCGTTGGCTGCTATTACCGGTCCACAGGAATGCGTAGCCGAGATGTGGCGTGAATTCAAAAGGAGAAGAGACTTCACCGTTGATACTCTTACTGGTATGGGCTTGCAATTTCCGGTTCCACGAGGTGCATTTTATGTCTTTCCTTTAGTAGGGGATGAAAGAAACATAGAGAAGGTAGAAGAATTCCTTTAAGAGCAAAAACTACCAGTAATCGTAACGAACAGGCGAAGAGAAGAAGGAGGTTCTTTTGTGGGCACAGAAGAAGAAAGAATAGCCATGCTGTGTAGAATCATTGAAACAGCACCGGTAAACGCGGTGGACATCGAATTCCTTTCACACGAAGAAGTAAAGAATAAGATAATAGAAAAAGCAAAGAATCTGCACATACCAGTAATTATTTCTTTTCACAATTTCAACGGCATGCCACGCCGGAAGGATATATCGAATCTCATAGAGTGCATGTATGACGAAGGCGGCAGCATAGCGAAGATTGCCGTGACCCCGAAGTCGCTAAACGATGCGTTATTTTTACTCAAGCTGACTCACGAGGTATCGAGCGTCGGGAAGTTGTTAATCTGTATTGGCATGGGTTCTGGTTCTGTGGGAAGACATCTGCGACTAATAGCACCTATATACGGGTCAGTGTTGACTTATGGGTATATAGAAGGCGAAGAAAGCGTAGCACCCGGGCAATTTAGCGTGAGTGAGTTGAGGCTCATACTGGATAAAATAGGCACGGCAGAAAAGCTATGAGTTTGTGTGTAGTTATAACCCTTCTGTGTTAATCTTGTGCAATCTAATGTTCGATAAATGCAAAAAAACGCTTTTTTAGTGAATTCATTGATTCTATGTCCCGGTACCCTCTGAGCCCCATTATCTTTCCTATTTTATCCCTGTATCGTTTCTCTATCTTTATACCTTCACGCTCCAACCGTACCGTCAATTTCTTATTGATGCTCTTTCCCGCTCGGTCATAATCGGTAAGAATGGTAATGCACTTGTACCTGCTCATCAGGTAATCCACGAACTCGGCATAGGAATAGCCAGAAGAGCACATTGCTATCTCCTTCGTGACGCCCATTTCCTGCAACGCTTCTTTATCGTGGACTCCTTCCACGACAACAGCATCCACAAAATTGTCCATTTCTTGTAGTACTTTCGTTAGTTCTATGTACGTTTCGTAATCGCCCATTCGCATCGCTCTATAGGATCGGTTCATAGCCTTTCTGTAGCAGATAATTTTATTCTATTGCGCGGTTAAAAAGTTATGGATGGAAGATGTTAGAAAAATGGAACGTACTTATGGTAGCAGAAAGGCATAGTGAGGATGAGTTATTCAAAGAGCTGATAGAGGAGGGTGAATTTGAACGTTCGGGTTTCAGTGACATCTTAATAGGAAACGTGGAGGACATAGTGGAATTCTTAGAGGACGCAGAAGATAAGAAATACAGTCATCTGGATCGTGTAGTACCCATTGACGATTCGTTTGCTCTACCTACAGATAATTTCACTGATCTATTGAAAGGGTGTATAGCGCGGGAGATAGATGACTTTGAACCTATGGACACTTACGGATTCTTAGTTGAGCGACAAGGACCGAAAGAGAAAGTATCTTCCTGTCGAGAGGTAGAAAAGGCGGTTAGCGGGTATTTTTATACGCTGATGGAGAAGATACACGGTAGGAAACCAAAAGAGAATCGTAAGAACCCGGATAAGCTAATAGTGATAGAGATTGTGGGAAATAGATGCGGATTTGGGGTCATCACGTCTGAGATGCGGGAGAAGTACAGCATGATAAAAGTAAAATGGATGTAACGCTGTAGAGTCCTAATATTATTTCGCCTACTATTCATAGGACATTTCTTATTCATAAACTTACCTCCCTTTCACTCCACTCGATGAACATTCCAAGGGTGTTCTCACATCTCATTTTCCAGATAAGTGCATCATCCGGAGTTTCAAAGTATTCCAGATCAAGTACCTTATCAAGCATAGGCCCCTGTTTTCCTATATTACTTCACCAATTGCTGTATTCTTCTCCTTGAGACACCATATATCGCTGCAACCATCTCCGTGCTTTTACCTTTGTTGATTACCTGCTCAACTGCCCCTTTGATCTTTTTGTCTGTTAGCTTCACCATAAGTTGAGGTGAAGTTTCTTGACGAAATAATTTCGGGACTATACATGAATAAAAAGTCCTTTAGATTGGCTGTTTGAAAAGGAAAAAGGAGATAGTCTAAAAGGATGGTTCAGGGACGTTTTGGAAGGAAAGTGGTCCTTGCTTCTTTGCTTCTATCACTAGAAAAAAATATTGTGCCGGTATGAGCATTATTCTCCGTGTGCTTGTGCTACATAAACAAAAAATCGAAACTTTTTTATGCTATGAGACGTATGTATCATTGGATTGACTGCATATATTTTAAGAGGGCAAAACTCCTGTAATCCTATAAGGGAGGTAATAAAAAAGATGAAGATATGTGTAACTGCGGCGGCGGGAGATCTGGATGCACGAGTGCACTGGGAATTTGGAAGGAGCAAATACTTCGTGATTGTAGACCCTGATACAATGGCGTTTGAAGCAGTACCAAACAAAAACATCATTGATGAGACAGGGCGAGCTTTCTGTATCGGACATCCGGAAATGCTTCTGAGTAAAGAGGTGGATTTGGTTATCTCCGGAAACATAGGGCCAAATATATTTTATATGCTTCATGCAGCAGGCGTGGATATTGCGACTGTCACGACTGGCACGGTAAAAGAAGCAATTGAGATGTATAAAAGCGGTGGCTTGAGTATAATTGGAGCTACGATGCCGAGGCGTATAAAAGAAGAGATTTCAATGCTTGATAGGCGAGCAAAAGATCTGAGGCAGGAATTAGAGCAGATAGAGAAGAGATTGGATGAGCTCAGGAAGTAACTCCGTTCATTCTTCCTTATTTTTGGCACACCAACGCGGTTTGGAGATATGTGCGGATAGATGCGTCAGTTCCTTGACGCTACCGGCAGGCTTTGGAAAGACAGAGTTCTCGTCGGTAAGATAGGAAGTGTATTTACGAGTTCTGCCACACAGCATGGGGGTCAGGAATCAACCATCCTTAGTTTTCACACTACGCTTCTCCATCATGGGATGATCATTGTGGGTTTACCATATCTCTTTGAAGGTCAGGAGCGAAGCGATGAGATTACTGGCGGGTCTCCCTATGGCTCATCAACAATTGCTGGTAACATTGGGGAGCGCATGCCGAGCGAGAATGAGTTAGCGGCAGCACGATTTCAGGGTAAATAGGTCTCGATAATCGCTTCTAAGCTTGCACAAAATCGGGAAAAGATAATTGATGCGATGTGCGAGTAAGATAGGAGAGATATAAAATGGCTGCTCTTTGGCATTACCATGCAGTTCTAATGATAATTATTTTTGTTGTTATGGCACCTATACAGGGATATGCACAGTTAAAATTCACGAGTAAAGCGGCGACAATACGCAATATCCACCGCTGGTCTGGACGTATTACTTTGGCTTTGATACTCATCATTATATTATCCTGGCTTTCGCTGGTAGGTATAATATGAAAAATTTTAACATGATTTACGAGCATCAAAAACCTTAGTTTATAAATACGAAGCAGGAATAGTCAGATATGGCAGAGGAAAAGGATAAAAAAAACTTACTAAAGATATCAGGATATTCAAGTACGGCGATAGAATACATCCTTAGGAAGGTGAATGTAGGAAAAATAGAGGACCCTGATGCTCACGCTGTTTATACCGGTCCATGTGGAGACACAATGGAGTTTTCCCTGAAGATTGAGCCTGAGTCAAAAAAGATAAAGGAGGCAAAGTTTCTTGCAGTAGGGTGCGCAGGCGCTCTTGCCTGCGGATCTGCTCTGACAGAGATGATAAAAGGCAAGACGATAGAGCAAGCGGAGAAAATAGATGAGGAGGATGTAGTGGATTGGCTTGGTGGTATTCCAATACAAAAGATTTATTGCGCTTGTTTAGCAAAAAGGACGTTGAAGTACGCGATTAAGGAATATAGAAATAAACAAGGATGAATTGGATTTGAGCGTTTCATCTATTCGTTTTGCGTTCTATATTTTCAAGAACTTCTTTTATACTTGCCATGTTTTTCATTTTATAATTTGTTATTTGAGTTTAATAATGTTTTCCAAAAAAATGTCAGAAGAACGCAAGAAGGCGGAACTAAAGATTTCAGGAATGACCTGCGCTATGTGCGCTACCACCATAGAAAAATCCTTATTGAGCCAAGAGGGTGTTGCAGATGCACAAGTGAACCTTGGAAACGAGACTGCTGTGGTGGAGTACGATTCCGCAAAATCAAAACTCGCCGATCTGGAAAAAGCAGTAACAGATGCAGGTTATGATGTGATAAATGATAAGGTCGTGCTGAAAATCGGCGGTATGACCTGCGCGATGTGCGTAAAAACCATTGAGGACACCATCAACAGACTGGATGGAATCAGTAGTGTTACGGTAAATCTCAGCGCGGAGAAGGCGTATATCACATATAACCCCAAAATGGCCACAGTAGCAGATATGAAAAGAGCCATTGAAGACGCGGGCTATCTTTATCTTGGTGTAGTGGGAGAAGAGACAGAAGATTTAGAAGAGGTTGCAAGGGAAAGAGACTTACGAGAAAAACGCAACAGATTTATTGTCGGATTTTCCGTAGGTATCCCGTTAATGATCCTTATGCGTGTTCCAGTCGCCGATTTTCCGTTTTCAATGGCATATTTTATGTTGGTTGTTTCTGCGCCTGCATTCATTTATGTTAGTCATCCGATATTCCGTGCTGCATATCGTGCTCTTAAAAATAGGAATCTCAACATGGATGTGATGTATTCCATGGGTATAGGAGTTGCATTTGTATCAAGCCTTCTGGCTACTTCCGGTATACTTACAGAAGAATTTCTGTTTTACGATACTGCGCTTATTCTTGCATCGTTTCTCACCATAGGGCGGTACATGGAGGCAAGAGCAAAAGGAAGAACATCAGAAGCGATAAAAAAATTAGTCGGCTTGCAATCCAAAACTGCTACTGTTATTCGTGATAACCGTGAGATGAAGATACCGTTAGAGGACGTTCAAATAGATGATATTGTAGTGGTCAAACCGGGAGATAAAATCCCGGTAGACGGTGAAGTAGTTGGTGGAGAGAGCTACGTAGATGAGTCAATGATTACAGGCGAGCCGATTCCCACACTTAAAAGTAAAGGCGATAATGTTATCGGTGGAACGCTGAACAAGAACGGCGTAATCAGATTCCAAGCAACGAAAATAGGACGAGATACCGTACTGTCTCAAATAATATTACTTGTGGAAGAGGCTCAAGGCTCAAGACCACCTGTTCAAAGGATTGCGGATAAAGCCGTGAGTTATTTCATTCCTGTGGTATTAACAATTGCTATTCTTTCTTTTGTTGTCTGGTACTTCATTATAGGCAATACACTCCTTTTTGCGCTTACCGCCTTGATTTCTGTGCTTGTTATCGCATGTCCATGCGCGCTTGGGCTCGCAACACCCACGGCTGTAACGGTAGGCGTTGGACGTGGCGCGGAACTCGGCGTTCTCATTAAGAATGGCGAAGCACTTGAAATATCGGAGAAACTTACCACGATCGTATTCGACAAAACGGGAACGCTTACAAGGGGCAAACCAGAAGTTACGGATATTATCACTATTGGAACTGACGATAGCGAGTTATTAAGGTTAGTAGCAAGTGTCGAGAAGAACTCACAGCATCCGCTCGCAGAGGCGATCATGCGAAGAGCGCAGGGTATTGAACTGGAGGAGAGCGAGGGTTTTGATACCTTCGGCGGTAAAGGGGTGACCGCAAAGGTAGAGGGTAAAGAAGTGCTTATCGGGAATAGAATACTTTTTAAAGAACGCAATATCTCATACCAGGAGATTGAGGAGAAGATAGTTCAGCTAGAAGAGGAAGGAAAGACGGTGATACTCATCGCTATTGATAACGTGGTGGGCGGGATAATCGCTATTGCTGACACATTAAAGGAAAGAACAAAAGAAGCCATTGAAGAGTTCAAAGAGATGAAGTTTAATGTAGTCATGATAACAGGCGACAATGCAAGGACTGCAAATGCTGTCGCAGAGCAGATTGGCATCCAGAACGTGTTAGCAGAGGTATTACCGCGGGATAAAGCGAATGAAGTGAAGAAACTGCAAGAACGAGGTGCTGTAGTTGCCTTCGTGGGCGATGGCATTAACGATGCACCTGCACTTGCACAGGCGGATGTGGGCATTGCAATAGGTAGCGGCACAGACATAGCAATAGAGAGCGGTGAGATAGTGCTTATAAAGGATGATCTTATAGATGCTGTTGCCGCGGTGCAATTGGGTAGGAAAGTGATGTCGAGGATAAAGCTAAACATATTCTGGGCTTTTGCATATAACGCTGCTTTGATTCCTGTGGCGGCAGGGATACTATATCCTTTTTTCGGAATTACTTTTAAACCAGAACTTGCAGGGCTCGCAATGGCTATGAGCTCTGTAACGGTGGTGACTCTTTCGCTGATGTTGAAAAGGTATGTGCCACCCGCGAAGAGGGCTAAAAAAACAAAAGGAGGTGATGAATATGGCGATAGATCCGGTATGTAAGATGGACGTGGACGAGAAGACGGCGAGGTTTAAGACCGAGTATAAAGGAGTGACGTATTACTTCTGTGCTCCGGGATGCAAAAAGGCATTTGAGGAGAATCCTGAAGAGTATGTTGGATGAATACAAGGACAGGGACGTTAAGGGCAGTTTTTAAAGGGAAAAGATCCTATTCATTGGAAGGAACTACTGCCTGAGGCTATAGAAAAAGCTTTACCGCCAGTCAAGCCGCAACCACAAAAAGCAAATAATGAAACAGACATTACATTTATAGAAGGTGCAGCCATGCAGAGCTTAGAAGACGGAGAGAAGGTAGCTTTATACACAGAAGCCCTCGAAAGGCTTGATACCATCATTGGACATGAACTGGACGCTATAGGTAAAATGGCAATCGTAAGTGCAGTCTTGAAGATGAGTATGCCATATTTCTTTGTGGTAGCATTTTACAGAGTCTGCGACAATAAATCGTTGCAAATTGGACCTTATCAGGGCGAAGTGCTTGTTTGTGAGATAATCCCGTACGAAAAGGGTGTTTGCGGTACTTGTGCTATACGGCAGGAGACCATCATCGTACCCGACGTAACAAAGTATCCCATGTATATTGCTTGTGACCCGCTCACCAAATCGGAAATCGCGGTACCGGTAACAAGACACAACAAATTGATAGCTGTGCTTGATGTGGATAGCACAGAATTTAACTCCTTCGATGAGGTAGATAAATCATACCTGGAATTGATCGTGAGGAGATACTTTGAAGATTGGACGTAATTTCATCTGTGGGAATGTTGAAGCACCACAGAAAAAAATGCGGAAGTTATTTTGTATATATACCCAAACTTATTTAAGAGTTAGAAAGTAAAAATTATTGTACCAAAGGAGTATGACCTCATGAAAGAAGAAAAAGAAAGATATTTGACCACGAACCAGGGTGTACCGGTTACGGACAACCAGAACTCGTTGACCGTTGGCGAACGCGGTCCTGTGTTGTTACAAGACGTCCAGTTTATCGAGAAGATGGCTCATTTTGATAGGGAGCGTATCCCCGAAAGGGTTGTCCACGCCAAGGGCGCAGGGGCACACGGCTACTTTCAGGTTTATAAGAGCATGGAACCTTATACGAAGGCGAAGTTCCTTCAGGACCCCGATAAAAAGACCCCGGTATTTATACGGTTTTCTACTGTAACCGGT
>QENJ01000004.1 GCA_013374505.1 Candidatus Methanophagaceae archaeon | reverse complement strand
AGGAAGGCGAGGTTATAACAACAGAGGATCTGAAACCATCAGAAAAAATAAACGCTTCAGCAAGAACTCTATATTACAAAGCAAGTGCAACGAACTATCCAATGGGGTGGAGTTGTGGTGCAGAAGCCCACCGCTCGGGTGGTGCTGTGCGTGCAGAGGCTTGGAGTGGATATCTCAATTGCGAAGCTTGGGTACCCTAAAATTACCAGAAAGAAGCAAGTGCAACGAACTATCCCTTGGGTGGTAGATGTGTTAACGCTGATTGCACTATAAAAACTGTGGCTGGCGAACTCTCCCGTCAGCTATTTATTTTTTTTGTGTAGTTGGCACTGTCTAAAAAACTAGTGATTTATCAACGCTAAGATCGCCAAGGGCGCAGAGTTTTAGAGCTTTCCAATTCACGCTTGAGTTTTCTGATGCCTCTGCGTTCTCCGCGCACTCTGCGGTAAAACTTGAGGATATAGTGATTTCATTGGAAATTTCAACTGTGCCGATGTAGCTAAATAAAAAATGAAGAATAAACTCAAAAAACAAAAATGGTTCGTAATTTGTGGACTGACGGTGATGTTAATAGTCGCTCTAGTTATTGGTACATATATCATTCATATCCCACCAGCAGTGCATATCCGCAATAACTGCACTATTACTACTCTTGACGGTGATATAAGCCAATCCCTAATCTATACAACATATACAACGGCAAACTTCACGATAAACTATCCCGCTGACTGGACGGTGATTCCTCGAGCATCAAAAATTCCGTTCGTTTCGAAAACAGGATATGAAGGTGGATACATAACTTTAGATATACAACTTCTATCTTCCAGTGAGAGTGGTGGAATATATAATTCAGTTGACGATGTGATGATGGATTTAGTACAACGGTTTCTGGAAGACGCAAAGAATGTTAGTGATGTCTGTATAAACTATGAGAAAGAAGAGGAGGGAAAAGGAGCTAAAGGAAAAGAAGTCAGTATTTCCTATGTATTGCATAATATAAATTATACGCAAACGCAAATCATTGCAAAGAAGGGAAAATATTTTTACGTGCTCACGTATCATGCTCCCTCGGCATATTACGGCGGGCAAGAGAAAGTGTACGAATATGCAAAGAAGCATTGGATGTGGAAATAATTTCCCGCAGGAATAAACCAAAAAGATGGTGATACAAAAATGAAAGAAAAAGGCATTGCCATATTGATAATGCTAACATTAATAGGTGTGAGTTTATCTTTCGTTTTCGTTGGACTCATGATGAGCGTAGAGCCGCGAACCGAAGACGCGTGGATATATCAGAAACCTGCACCTGCGGGAAAAAATCCGATGCTAACCGAGGATCGAAGACTGACAGTGATTGAAATTGCAAAACAGAACGAAACAGTGAAGCAATACCTGGAGCAGGGATACGAAATAGGCGGTGGAAGTGTTAGTTTTAGCCCGGTATCCGAAAATGAAACAGAGATAGCAAGTGATTTTATCACCCTCAGGAAGGACAATGAAAGTATAATTGTAAATGTAGACCTGAACGAAGGGAAGGTCATAGGGATAATATATAAGTCAAGTGGAAGGCTTGTAGGATTGGAGATGCAAGAAGGAGGCGAGATTAAAGTGATAAACAAAACAGGGCTACAAATAACGATTGGAGATAGGAATGGCAAACTGGTAAAAGCGCCGCCGGTGCGCGAATTGGCCGAAGAAGAACGAGAAAAAGCGAGAGCAATTGCTCTCTCCGACCCGGAAGTGCAGAACATTATAGAAAGGGAAAAAAGCGATATTGAGATAAAATCAACGGGTATAATCATAACAAACGAAGCAGGCGAAGTAGAAACGAAATTTAACGGCGCTTCTGTAACGTTCAAGTTAGAAGATGGAACGGTTTACTTCGTGCACGTAGACCTCGCAAAGGAAAAGGTTATAAGAGTCAGTCCACCAATATATAGGAAAGAACAATGAAAATAGAAGGTAAAACAGCACTCGCAATGGCTTTGTTTGTCGTAGCAGTGTTCCTGCTCGCATCGAAGTTCATGCTGCCCTCGAGCGTTCAGGTGATCATCGAAGGGCAGTCAACCTACATGAAGGAGATTCCGAACGTATATACTGTTTCGGACTGTGTGATTATCGCTATTGGAGCGTTTTTACTCGGTGTCTGCGCTTTTTATCTGCTCTTCCTCGGGTTCAAAAGGCCTGAAAAGGAGCAGATAGACCAGGAAACGGAACCAGGTGAAGCAGGTTTAAAATCGGCGTTACAGGTGCAGGATGCTGATACACACGAACATACTCCCGATGTGAATGTTCCAGAGCCAAGCGATACTGAAGATGGAGCAGGACTTCTGAACATACTGAAAGGGAACGAGAAGAAAGTGATAGAAGCATTAAGGGAATACGGTGAGATGAACCAGGCGGACCTGTCAGCACGAACGGGAATACCGAAGTCCACGCTTTCGAGAGCATTGCAAGACCTCGAAGACCGTAGTTTAATATTTCGTTATGAATACGGGATGAGTAAGATGGTTAAGAGGCGATAACAAAGAGTGGGATAACAGATTCAGGCAACATGTCAAATCGCTTGGGATAATGGTGATATATACGATATTGAGGAGTGAAACATTTAAATACAAAAAAATAAGAGATGCTAAAAGAAATATTGACGGGTGCTAGTAAGTTTTTTTTAAAAAACGGAGATGCTATTCTTATGTGTAAGTATGTACATGGCTATTCAGGCCGTGAATCCGAACGATTATATGATCAAGCAAATGCAGTCCGGGATCTCTTGCATCACGATACTGTTTTCCCGCCCGATAGTAACGTTTTAGAGGCAGGATGCGGTGTCGGCGCACAGACGGTTATATTAGCAAAGAACAGCCCGGATGCCGAAATCGTAGCAATAGACATTTCGCAGGATTCAATCACACAGGCAAGCGATTCAATCGCTAAAGAGAAAGTAATGAATGTTCATCTCCTGCAAGCAGACATTTTAACGCTTCCTTTTGAGGACGAGAGCTTTGACCATGTATTCCTATGTTTTGTGCTCGAGCATCTTAAAGAACCAGTAAGAGCATTGATGGATTTAAGAAAGGTATTGAAAACGGGTGGTTCTTTAACCGTAATAGAGGGCGATCATGGCTCATGTCATTTCCATCCTGAAACGGATGAAACGTTGCAAGCATGGCGCTGCTTAATTCAGGTGCAGACATACCAGAAAGGTAATTCGCTCATCGGGCGACAACTATTCCCCTTGCTAAAAGGGGCGCATCTTCACAATATCCAAATTTCTCCGCGAATGGTCTATATTGATTCAAGTAAACCCGAATTGATGGAGGGTTTTGTGAATAAAACGATTGTGCCAATGGTGGAAGGAGTAGAAAAACAAACGTTGGAGTTGAAGCTTATGGGCAAAACCGCATGGGATAAGGGTATTCAGGATTTGCGTAAGATAGCAGCACGTCCTGATGGTACCTTTTGTTATACGTTCTTTAAGGGTGTCGGGATGAAATAGTTATGAAATCAGTAAATTCATCGAATACTCAAGCAGGACGGTATTATCTTTATGGACAAGGGACATCTGAAAATGTCAAGAGCAAAGGAAATTGTTGAGAGTACCGAGCTTTTTACGGTAGTACAATGTTGGAGTATGGACATGCTGGTAGTCCCAAAAACTTTACGATCAAATCCATAAGCCCCCGCATTCCCACCTCAGACGAAAGTCGGAGGCATCCGTGCCTCCTTCCTGGTTGTTCTGTATCTCAAAAGTCATGATATTCACTTAGCCCTGATAGTCCCATGGAACACAGTATGTCACACCATCAATTCTTGCTCCTTTTGCCAGTTTGAATCTTCTTAGCACGATAAATATCTGTGTGAGCTCGCCTTGCCTCATACCGAACTTCTGCAATACTTCCATAGACGTGACTTTTCCCTTCTCTTTTATATATCCATACACCTTTCTCTGCTCCTCAAGAAGCTCCTCTGGTTTTACCTCTTCAAATACCTCTGAAAACTTATCAACACCGGATTGGGCTACCGGGTCACATGGATGTTGCGGCATCGCACTATCAAAATAACAATCCTCACAGACACGCTCGTTTCTAAGCATATAAGAATCTTCATCTTCCACTTCAGCGCCACACCTCTCACACTTCAACCTCAATCTTCCACCTCCAGTACCATGGAAGCGAAGGTAAATCCCGAACCACCGCAGATCAATCCAGCCACGAGTGCCGCTTCCAATATTTCCTCCTTCTCTATTCCACCCTTCTTAAAAACTTTAGTATAAAGCATTATATAACTTGTTCTCTGTCTCTTTTCATTCGAGTTAAAGCAAAACGTATCAGGTTAATTCAATCGGTTTCGCCTCTGACCACATCTCTTCAAATATCGCTCGTATCTCTTTTGCCAATTTCACATCCCATATCTTAATTATCGCAAGTATTTGTGCAGGATTCTTCGGATTGTTCACTTTTAAAACTACTTTTTCATCGTCAATCACCTCAAAATAAGAAGGAGTTGCTCTTTTCATCACTCTTATTTCAACGTTATCCATTATTTTTTCTTTTATTCCTTGTTCTTTCATGTATTCCATCTTAGATATTATAAACTCTTCATTCACCAGTGCTCTTATTTTCACTCCTCTCTCTGAGGCGTTAATTACTTCCTTGGCTACGGTGGTCCCACTATCTTTTAAGTTACATTCATCGTCCGGATAAGCATGCTGTAAGATGATGCAGACTTCTTTTTTTGCCTCTTCAAAATTCGATCTTAGCATTTCCACAGCTTCTTCTACACCGACTGCGGTTGTCCAGAAGGTTCTTCCTTTTGGTGCAGTTGGAATTTCCTTTGAAATATTTTCTTCTATCTGTGAAGCGGCTTCAATCGTCTTCTGCAACTGTGTTTCCATATTTGCCCTTTTTTGCTGCAACAACGTCTTAAACGCCAATCGCGGTTTTCTTGCCCTGTATTTCTTTGGTCTGGTATTTTGAACCTCAATTAAGCCCTTACTTGCCAGCGAATTCAATTCCTGATAGACCCTGCCAAAAGGTATTTTTGTCTTCTTGCATATCTCGCCTGCTTCGGCGACACCCAATTCTACCACTTTCAGGTATGCTTCAGCCTCATAATTACTCAATCCAAGCTCCTTGAGCAGCCTTTTTGTTTCCATTTTACAACACCTTTACCAGTTGTTTGCTGAGTATAAATCTTATATATGCCCTAATATAAACGTATATCTCATGAAAACAAAAGAACCATTAAAATGTATTCTGATAGCCATACTTCTACTTTTGCTCCTCATACCCGTAACTTACGCCCAATCTCCCGCGCTTACGATCGCCGACTACACCATCCAGCCAGAGATTCTAACTCCCGGAGAGCTTGGCACAGTAACAGTAACACTAGAAAACACAGCAATAAACACAAGTGCGGATATAACAGACATCTACCTCTTTGCCTCACGTTTCGAGCACGACCATAAAAGGTTTGAGTACGTGGGCATACTTGGCGGAGGAAGCAGTACAGCGATCACATTCGCCTTTACTACTCCTAAAGCGGAAGGGATTTACTTCCCTGAAATCCATATCCGTTACCGCTCGGAAGGCGGTCTTGCACGAAGAACACTTCGCTATCCCTTTCCCGTGCGCGTCAACGAACGGACATCCTTGAAAGAGGTATCGCTTGAGGTAGAAAAGGATATTTCGGAGGAGATACGGCCGGGAGACGATTTTACACTTGCTTTGAAGCTTACGAATCGCGGAGAGACCGCAGCACACGACATCTTCGTTAAAATCGGCAAAGTGCAGTCTGTCTATTTCAATGATCCCGGTAACTACTATATCGAACGTCTTGAGCCAGAAGAAAGCTATGAGTTTATGTTAAACTTCAAATCGAGTGAGAATACACCTACCGGCATGATTACGATTCCAATTAACATAACATACAAGGGATTGAGCGATGAAGAGAAGAAACAGAGCGAGATTGCCGGTATTGAAGTTATAGGATTAGCAGAGTTGAGTATATCAAATATAAAGACAGACCCATTGAACATAAAACAGGGAAAAGATTTTACACTCCTCGTTCGCATTGAAAATGCAGGAGATGGAGATGCAAAATCCGTCAAGGCAAGCATAACAGATCTACCCTTTTCAGGCGTAAAAGAAGCGTTTTTAGGTAAAATAGAGCCGGATGACGATAGCCCGGCAGTATTTACATTAATACCGGGCGCGAGTGGTAGCTTTGAGTACCATCTTCAAATTAGCTATAAAGATGATTCGGGAAATCATACAATCACAGAAAAGCTGAGTTTGGTTGTTGAAGCTAATGAAAAAAATGATATGTTGACCTTAATTATTCCTGCCATTCTGATTGCTTTAGCAGGCATCGGCTTTTATTTTTACCCCCAAAAAAAGAAGAAGGGATGACGATGTTAAAGAACTTTAAAGTCTCATTTTTCTTAGCGCATAAATCTATAAGGCGAGGGAGTATAGGAACGGTCATTCTGACAGTTACGATTATGTCGCTAATATTTATGAATCTTATATTTCTACCTTCAATCGTTTCGGGTATTGGAGAAACTATGAATATAATGATAATAGATTACACGTACTCAAATATTGTTATTGAACCAAAAGAAGATAACCTTTACATAAATAATGTGGCCAGTATTAAAAAGAAGATAAACAGTCTGCCGGGTGTTGTTGGAACATCAGCACGCTATATGACAGGTGCAACATACACATATAAAGATAATTTTGTAGGTGGAGCAGTTCGTTCAATAAATCCGGTAGATGAAGTAGCGGTTACAAAAATCCAGACAGAACTGATAGAGGGCGAATATTTGAGTGAGGCAGATACCGATGAAATTTTATTGGGTATCGATTTAGCAGGTACGGAGGGTAAAGAAGCCGAAGAAGCTGACCTTGGTGGTGTAAGAGTGGGAGATAAGATTAAGGTGACTTTCAGTAATGGCGCTATAAAAGAGTACAGAGTGAAGGGTATTTTTAAAACCAAAGCTTTTACGGTTGATAGCGCTGCTTTTATCACAGAAAAAGAGATGGAGTCTGTCCTGGGATTGGATAACAAAGCCTCAGAAATTCTTGTTAAAATCTCTCGAAGAGGGAGTGAAGAAGAGTACAGGAAAAAGTTCATGGAGCTTGGCATAAGCGAGGATATTAAAACATGGAAAGATAAGTCTGCTGGACTTGTAGGCAATGTAATCAGCAGTTTCTCGCTTATTACTTTTATTTCTACTATTATTAGCTTGGTAATGGCTGTTGTTGTGATATTTATCATTATCTACATTAATACGGTCAATAAAAGAAGACAGATAGGCATTTTAAAGGCTATTGGAATAGACCAGTGGGCTATAATCCATTCTTATGTAATACAGGCATTATTCTATTGTTTCTCTGGCATTATCCTAGGGGCGTTTCTGCTATATTTTTTAATTTCCTATATGACTGCAAATCCTATAACGTTTCCTATGGGCGAGCTCAAACCCGTAGTAGAACAGCAGCTTATAATCCAGAGTATAATCAGTTTAATTGCGGCTTCATTTATTGCCGGACTTATCCCTTCATGGAAAACCGCAAGAGAGAATATACTAAAATCAATTTGGGGTTAAAATGATAGAAGTAAAAAATATAGAAAAAACGTATATTATGGGGAAAGTGAAAGTGCAAGCACTGAAAGGCGTTTCTTTCGATGTGAAAAAGGGCGAGTTTTTGGCTATAATGGGTGCCTCAGGTAGTGGTAAATCCACTTTGCTTCACCAGATTGGTCTACTTGATACACCAACAGCAGGTAGGATATTTATAGATAAACTAAATGCCCTGAAATTATCCGAGAGAGAAAAGACATTATTCCGATTAAACCATTTGGGTTATGTATTTCAGGAATATGCAATTTTGCCCGAGCTTACCGCGGTGGAGAATGTGTACCTGCCAGCTATGATGCGGGGTGAAAGAAAGGAACTATACTTAAAATCAAGTATAGATATTCTGGAGACGGTGGGTCTTGGTAATAGATTACATCACCTTCCCAGGGAGCTTTCAGGCGGAGAGCAGCAGAGGGTTGCAATTGCAAGAGCAATAGTAAATAAGCCGAAGATCCTTTTTGCTGATGAGCCCTGTGTGAGTTTAGATAGCGAGTCGTCAAAGCAAATTCTTGAATTGTTTAAAACGCTAAACACGGAATTAAACCAAACCATTGTGATGATTACACACGAAGATTGGCATAAAGAATATAGTGATAGGGTTATTTATATGAAGGATGGGTTGATAGAAAAAATGTGATTGAAATCCACCCCTAATAACTTCAATTCAATTCGTAGTTATCGAAAACCTTATAAATAGGGAATATAAAATAGGAATTGCGGGAAAAATGGAAAAATATACCAAAATAGCGGTTGTCGTTGTGCTCTGCGTATTAGCAGCTTCAGTGTGTTTTATGATTGCCTCATTACCGCGTTCAAAGGGACCGACCGATTATTCACAACCAAAACCATATCCAGCGTATCTTGAGATGGGTATACCTATGACTGTTGAAGAAGAAACAGCCATAGGAGGAGATAAAAGAGTTCTAGCGCCGGCAGGAAGAGGAACATCGGAATTACAATATACGGATACAGATACCGAAAGGAAGATAATACAAACGGCTTCGTTAAACATCGAAGTGGAACACTTCCAATCAAGTTTTGACGCAGTTATGGATATTGTAGAGCGGTATAATGGTTTTATTTCTGATTCGCATATGCACGTCACAGGTACAGGGCGTAAGGAGGGACGTATTACTATTAGAGTATCAACGGACATGCTTTTCGTGTGTATTGCAGAAATAGAGCACGTTGGTACTGTAAAATCAAAACACATCTCAGGAGAAGACGTTACAGAAGAATATATTGATTTGAAGGCGAGGCTAAACAATTCGGAGCGGCAGGAGCGGAGGTTACGGGAGATACTGGACATGGCTAATAATACAACGGAAGTTCTTGAGGTTGAGCGAGAATTATGGCGTGTAAGGGGTGAAATCGAACGACTTACCGGGCGGATAAAATATCTTGAGAACCGTGTCGAACTTGCCACGATCCACGTTTCATTAAATGAGCCGGAGCCGATAACACATAGCTGGGGGATAAGGGATGCTCTTCGTTCTGCATTCAGTGGTTTTGTATCAGTAATACGAGGACTTATAATCTTCGTTGGCTATGCTTTGCCAATATTAATTCTGATCTGCATCGGTTGGCTCGTCAAATCCAGGTTAGTACCAAGATTAAAAAGGAGGGGTAAGGAATGATACGATGGAGAAATGGAAAATATGTGTGGTAGTAGGAGCGATGTGGGGGTTAATAAGCCTTATTACCCTTTCAGGTGGGACTTGGCGTAATCCCCTAATAATATATACTTTCGGTTTGCCAACCACTCTTGCATTTCCTATTGCGGATATATGGAATAGTCATATTATACTTTTCCTTTTAGCAATAATTATTGGGGCATTAATTGGCTCAGGAATTGGATGTTTAATAAATAGATACAAGAAGTAACCATGATGAAGAACAAAAAACTATTTTATGGTTTTATCGTTATTATTTTAATTGGGCTTTCAAGTTTTGTTTTATACGATATTTCCTACCCAAGACAGTTTTATGGTACTGATATTTCGGATGAAGAATATATCAAAATAGCAAAAAGTACGCTTGAGGCTCAGAAGTTTTTAGAAAAGTATCCAGAAGCGATAGTAGAAGTTGATAGAAGTGGTAAATTAGCAGTTGATTTTAGAGTTGATATGCGTCCAATAATTGAAACTGACAGTAGTCTAAAATGGATACGACTTCGGGTTTTTATCATCCCAAAAAATAATATGCCATCTGAGAAATTTATTGATTGCAATGGAAAAGTTATTAAAAGTAATTTGTTAGAGTACTTAGATACAGAAAATTGCCCCGGATACGTTTTTGATAATGCGAATGTATAAATGGTATTTGTTAAAGAAAATATTTTTTTGTGGAAGAATGAACAACAAAACTAAAATATTTCTCGCTTGGTATCTTTTTCGGTCTGGTTTGGATGAACCTACTCGGATGGGTGAAACCTGTGGAGCGGTGACTGGTGCGTTTATGGTCCTAGGAGTTAAATATGGAAAGACAAGAATTGAAGATGAAAGGGCAAAAGAAAAAACTCGTTACTACTCTTTATCCAAAGTTTGTCCAAGATGCAGCAGAGATTATTGAGCAAATATTGGTGTAGCGGGTGTCGCATAACAGAGTGTATATGGTTCGAACTTACGCCCTAACTCAAATTGCCTACGGCGACTTCATATACACGCGAAACTCTATACGCCATTGCAAAAAAACACAAATTATTTATATTCTCACATCCTTTAATAAGCCAGGAGTAGAAAAATGGATTACCAAGATTGTATCAAGTTTGCGAATGAAAACCCGGTATGTTATATTGCAACTGCGGACGGAGCACAACCAAGGGTTCGTGGATTTTTATTGTGGTTTGCAGACGAAAACGGATTTTATTTCCATACGGGAGCAACGAAAGAGGTCTGTAAACAATTAAAGAGCAATTCAAAGGTGGAAGTATGCTTTTATGCACCAAAAGATCCTCAAACCGCGAAGATGATGCGAGTGGCCGGCGAGGTTGAACGCATTGATGATATTGCGCTTAAGACACGGCTGCTTGAGGAAAGACAGTTTTTAAAGGCGATTGTAAGGAGTGGTGCAGAAGACCCTTTGTTAGTGCTATTCCGGGTGTATACCGGCGAAGCCCATTTCTGGACTATGGAAGACAATATGCGTGAGTCAGAAATTGAGCGTATAACGTTTTGAAGAGCGTCAGGAGGGAAAAAACAATTAAGAAGTTTCAGTTAAAGGGTGGTATATGCAAACTTAACTTCGGATATAATGCCAAAATGGAAGTACATACGAACTCGAGTTCGGATATGACGGAGTTAGGCGAAATCGCTACTTTATCGGTGAATAAAAATGATTGATAACAATATAGTAAGTTTGGTAAAAGAGTTGGTGGCATACATAATTGCTATAATACTTGTAATAATCAATGTGATTTCACTGAAATGGTACAAAAAGAAAGAAGATGCCCAATCAGAACAAATCGAACTTCTAAATACCCGCCTTCGGATTAATCAGAAACACTATGAAGAGCGAATTAAAGGGCTTGAGAATGAAAATATAAAGTCATACTCATTGATTAAAGAACGAGAAGGTACTCTTGAACAATTCGGAAAGCTTCTCAAAAAGGAGAAGGAATTAATAGACAGAGAAAAAACCAAAAACATAAGTATGGAAAAGCTACCAGATATTAGCTCAGATTTAAACGCAATAGCGACTAAGCTTTCTAATTTAGAATCGTTTATCATTAGTTCTAAGGAGAGCTGGCAACGCCCCACTGTTGAAGAGAAAATAGATGAAATTGATTCAGCATTGGAGCAAGAATCAAAGGAGAAGCATTTATTTACCATCGCCAACTTATCTGATGAAGATAATAGAAGAATAAACCTCCTATTTGAAAAGTATGAGTTAGCCAAGGAATCTATTTTGTACTATGAAATGGAAAGCGGTCGAACAATACGGCAAGCAGGTTTAGATATTCGGCATATGTTTGATCATTTTACCCGTCTACTGCGTGAGGATATTTCTCAAGAGGAGAGATTATCCCAGATTTCTGCAATGGAAGGACATCTTAAGAGGGCAATTATCGACCCGCTACAAATCCTTTCTGAGGAGAAACTTTATAGGGCATTGAAGAATTTAGACAAAAAGCAGAGATTTTTATCGTCCTTACGTAGAAGACCAGAACCCAAAGAACAATGGCAAGAGAAGATATCAAAGGTCAAAAGTCTAATCATGGAAGGCCGACAATTGAAATCTTCCCATCTATGGGATGATAATTTCAATCTTGCATGTACTAAATTCAGAGAGGCATTAGAACTTGTTAATGAGCTTGACTCGGATTGATTCCTATGTGGCGACTTCGCCTAACAGAGCGTATCTGGCTCCGTGCCTTCGGCACTCCACCCAAATCCGCCTTCGGCGGACTTCAGATACGCTCGGAACGTTATGTGCAATTCGGCTTCGAGGAAAACAAAAAAATGGTGAAAGTGGAATGAGGGGGTAAACACATGGACATAGAAGAAAAGAGATACTGGAGAAAAACGATTACTTATATCTGTTTGCTCACAGCCGCAATTTTAGCTGGGGCGATATTTCTGATACCTTTTCACTGGCCAGTTGGATTCATTGTATGGCTACTTATTCTGTTTGGAGGGGGTTTATTTTCACTTGTAAGGTGGCACGCTAACAACACCGCTTATATATGCCCGAAATGTGGTCATACATTCATGATTTCAACAGCAAAAGACTTCTTAAGTCCTCACATGGGCGATAAAAAGCTGCTAAGATGTCCGAAGTGCGGTGAGAGTTCTTGGTGTAAAGCTATAAGTGTAAAATCGGTTAAAGGAGAGATAAGCTTTAAGAAAGAGGAAAAAATTAAGACAAAATCAACAAAGTCACTGTATATACAAATAGGAATTGTTCTATTTGTATACTTATTACTATGGGCTAACACCCTTTACATTTACCCAAAGCTTCCCGAAACAATCCCTACCCATTTTGATATTACTGGAAAACCAGATGCTTGGGGACATAAATCATCGTTTCTTATTTTGCCCTTTTTTGCTATGATATTCCCTATGTTGCATGGAATATTCTGTTTGTATGCTACAAAACAAGGATATAAGAGCTTTGTGTACCCCCTGCTTACAGTTGTTTTCATCATCATCCTACTGATCTTCAGGGGACTTCAATATCTAACTTTATCACGAGCTATGTAAGAAGGGGGGAGATGAGAGAATATGCTTTGCCGACTGCGTATAACACGGTGTAAAAGACTACGCTTCGCTTCGTCCAAATTTGCCTATCGCGAACTTCTTTTACACCGAGAACGTTAAGTGAAATGTCCAACACCACCTTAGAAAATATTTAAAGGTTTAAGTAGAAACTATTAAACAGTAGGTGAACCTGATGACGGATATTTCAACTGACAAAATAAAAAGAGTTCTTAAAAAGCATGACAGCGAGTTAAGAGAAAAATATGGGATTAAAGAGTTGTACTTACTGACAACCACAGCCGAAGAGCTTGCATACAGGTTTGGGTTTAGTAAAGTGGGACGGAACGACACCCCTAAACCAATCCAAGCTACAGAGGAGTTTTACAGTATTTGTCCTTCCTCCGCCGCCTGTATGGTTAAGATGCTAGATAAAGAAGCACAATACTATCCGAAAGAGATACTCCATCTCCAACCGGATGTTCCAGGTGCCAAGATGTGGGGGATTGCCTTGAAAAAGACTATGCTGACCTAAATGGAGAAATATAAAGATGATACCACTGATTAACTTAGAGGCTAAAATTAGAGAGATTAACAAACCGTGGTCACCCTGAAGTAGCACGTGTAAACGATCAGGTTATTCGGATGGCGCTGCTTGAAGGAGAATATCACTGGCACAAGCATATAAATGAAGACGAGCTTTTTTACGTTTACCGAGGAAGCATAGTTGTTCAACTAAAAGGTCGCCCAGATATAACTTTACACGAAGGAGAAATGGCTGTGATACCCAAAGGTGTGGAACACTGCCCGAAAAGTTTAGAGCCGTCTTATGTTCTGATGTTTGAGCCGTCTGTTCTAAAAAGCCGAGGAGATTAGGCGGATAAGATAATTTAAAGTAAAAGTTCAAAGACGACAGGAATACATATATGCCATCGTGAGTAATAAGGACATAGGAAGGATAAAACAAAGGATGAATAAGATGATCACAGAAATATTAACTACAATACCCTCGACAGATCCAACCAATCTGCTTAGATTGAGAGACAGTGTCTATTCCACGGACCTGTTAATAACAGCAGTTGCGCATTTTGATTTCTTTTCTTGGCTCGATAAAAATCCTGCGGATATACATGAAATTTGTACCTCATTAGAGATAGAACAAAGACCTGCAGATGTAATGCTGACTCTTTTCAAGGCACTTGACTTGATAGAAGAAAGAGACGGTCTGTATTACTTAACGGAACAATCAAAGGATTATTTGGTTGCGTCATCGCCATGGTCGTTAGGACCATATTTCGCGTCACTAAAAGAAAGACCGATTTGTGACGCTATGTTAAGAGTTTTAAAGACCGGTAAACCGGCTAACTGGGGCGCAAAGAAAGATGAAAAAGAGTGGGCAGTTGCAATGGAAGAAGATGAGTTTGCTGAGACGTTCACTGCCGCTATGGATTGCCGTGGCGCGTATCTTGCGCCTGTTCTTGCAAAAACAGTTGATTTATCCGGATATGATAGGTTATTAGATATTGCAGGTGCATCGGGGCATTTACGCATCGGCTATTGTGTCACAACAGCCACATATGTCCGCAGCGATCTTTGAAAAGCCGCCGGTTGATTGGATTACCATAAATTCATTAATTGAAAGGGATATGGAGGATAAAATCGAAGTGATAGCAGGAGATATGTTCAAAGATGAGTTCCCGGAAGGATTTGATGTTCATCTCTTCTCTCATGTCTTACATGATTGGGATTTTAGTGACGTTAAATTGTTATTGGAAAATTCGTATAGGAATCTAAATCCGGGCGGTCGGATAATGATCCACGATGCACATATAAATGCGGCGAAAAACGGGCCTTTGCCGGTGGCTGAATATTCTGTTCTGTTAATGTTTGCATCCGAAGGCAAATGCTATTCAATATCAGAAATGGAAGAACTATTGGCGGGGACGGGCTATTCCGAGATAAGATATGTGCCGACAGTTGCAAATCGGAGTGTTATTATTGGTGAAAAAGAGTGAAAACGTAATTAACCACAAGATTACGCAGATTTACACGAGAGAATAAATAATTTAATCTGTTTTCAGTACTTTGTTGGTGGTTATATCGGATAGTCTATCTTACCCAGACTAACCCCCTCCTTTTCTTGTTTTAATCTTATGTCTGGTCAGGCATAGAACAAGGTCTGATTTACGGACAATCAGTCTGTGTTTTGAATCGGAGAGCAATGAGATTACATGTGATGTTTGGACAGGTCATATTTCAGCGGTAGCAAACTCTGTGCCGCGTCTTGACCTACGGCACCTGTCGGTCACAACGTCGTATATGCAGGAAACGTTATTTACCATAGCAAAAATATGCAGGAGTAAAATTATACATCCTCCGCTATTTAAAAGACAGGAGGGGAAAAATGAGTGTGACGGTTCAACTAAGGGAGAGTTATGCGAACTGTTTTCGGATATACTACCAAAATGGAGGGATATGCGAAATAGGTTCGGATATACGTTATATTTAATTTGTCTCCTCGCGTAAAAAGAATAATAGGGGGAAGTGCCCGTCTTTTAAAAACAAACATTTAAATAATTAAATTTAATACTAAAGTTATAACGAAGATGAAATACAAAAAAAATCTCAAAATGGGTATTTTATTTGGAATTGTAGGGTCCATTCTAACTTTTTTATTTGGGTATTTATCAACAGGTACATTTGATTTGAGATTTCCTGCTGTAATAGGAATTGGATGTTTAGGTGGAGGATTTTTAGGGGCATCATTGAAAGAGTTGCAACAAACTGGTAATCAGAAAAAAGTAAATCTAATTGTATTTATTATAATTTGTTTTGTAGTGATTTCGCAAATATATTCTCTTGCAACTGGACAAATAAGAGGTCCAACATGGAGAATGATTTTAACAACAACTACTATAATTGGGTGTGTTTATGTTGGATATTTTATAATCTCAGCACTTATAAAAAAAGATAGGGATAAGAAGGATAAAGAATAGGTTGGCACTTCTTTATATTAAAAACGCTCGGGGGCAAACTCTAATTTTTTCTTTTCACTTTGCCAAAACCTCATACGGCGGCTACGCAAAGCCCGAAAACGTTATCTAAAATTTGCCTGAAGAAAAGGTAACAGAACAATGATAAAAGTATTATAAATAAGGAGTCCCAGAGAGGTGCTTTTTGAATGATAAAAAATTTGAGGCTTTAAGAATGATGAGAGAGATTCGAGATAAATTGAGCGAGATATACACCAAAGACCCAGAAGCGGAGAAACGAGATTTGAAAGCTATAGAGTCTGTCCTACAATCCAAAATTGGCTAAAAAAGAAGGGCAGATACTACTCTAAATCGAAAAAGAAGGAAAGAAATTAATTAACCCCCTCCAAAATAGACCACTTGACAAGCCGATGTAAGTGCTTTCATATCATTAAAACCCTACGAAATAATGTGGCCCACTAAAACGACATCCAGAAAAACGATGTTCACTTGAAAAATACGAGTCTATCAGCGTATTTTGAGAAAAGAGGACATTCCACAGTGTAAACGCTAAATATCGTATTTTCTTCTTTTGGGATCTGATTGGCTATCGAAGAAGTCTAAGGTGTTTTCGTTTGAACTACCATAGGGGTAAGTATACCATCTATTCCTATTTCACTCGCTTTTAATCCATCAAATTTTAGTTATATGTGATTAACAAATGTCGTTTTACGTGGCGAGAGAGTATGTTATTGTTTTGGCTGATTGAAGAGTGATACGGTGTTATTTTTTGGGTGGTTTGTGGAGGGGGTTAAAATTAATGCCAAAATCAATTGTGAGACTGCCTCTATAAGGGTAAAATATGGGATAAAAGGCTAAAAATGTTGTAGTTCACTCCCATAACAATGTGCATCTGGCTTCGCTATGCTCCACCCAAATTCCACTTTGAGGAAACGTCAGGTTGTGTAAAAACTCTTTTCTATGAAAAATAATCCACATACACCATTTAGATTAAATAAATACGGTAAAATTTGTTGAATTTTGTTTTTTCACACAGTCGGACGTTATATGCAATCATGAGTAAAAGTTTATATGCTGGGAAATTAATGACAAAATAAAATGTATGGAACAAGGAGAGGTAAAAAAGAGGTTTAAAGCCATGAATATTAGCGAGGTATTCCCTAATCCAACTGTAAAACGCGTGATATTTCAGATTATATTTCCTAATCTATTTTATATGGAAAATAAAATAGGCGAATTACAGTTGAAGATAATGAAAGAATTCCCTCAATCAACTCTTCTATTTCGGAGGCAGATTTTATTTGCAGATATAGGGCCTGGAGCAAAACTTGAGGATATTTCAAGCGGTTCAGATAAGGAAACTGGTAAAAAAATATGGCAATTCAAATCCGATAAGGATTTTAAATTAAATATACTAACGGATTCACTGGATATAACTTCAGAGTACCATAAAACGTATAATTTAGAAGGAGGAGATAAATTTAGAGATATTATAAAGTTCGTATTGGATCATTTTTTTGAAGTTACTTCAATACCAATCATCACTCGTATTGGTTTACGATACATTGATGAATGTCCGATTCCATCTAAAGATAATTCTGCATTCAAATCATATTATAAATCAAGTTTTCCTCTTGATAGATTTAATCTGGCTGATGCAAGTGAGATGGATTTCAAAACCGTGGTTAGAAATGGTGACTACCATTTGCGGTATATTGAATCATTGCAAAAAATTAATGATGAATATAAATTAATTCTTGATTTTGATGGTTTTGCGGAAAATATTACCTCAGAGGATTGTCTAACAATTACAGATGACTTACATACAATAATATTAGAGGAGTACGAAAGAACAATTAAAGAACCAGTTTATAAATATATGCAACAGAGAAGGGAGGGTTGAAAATGAATTTACAAAAGAATGATTACGATTACAAAAACCTTAAAAATCGAGGCACAGGTAGCCATGGTGATATAGATGATTTTAAGATAATTCCTTATCCGTTTGACAAGTACCAAATTAAGGTAAAGCTAACTCCGACCAATGAGTTTATTGGAATAGTAGAAGTTGGAATCAATAAGGATTTTTTATCATACAAACAAAAAACAACTCTTCGCGGTTTTCATGATGTTGATGAGTTTTATCGCGAATGAAGGATATGGGTATGTTCTATGCGGAAAAAACGGACTACTATTTGAGATTTGGAGATGTAGTAAGAGGTTATATTTTACCTAATACCGCTATTAAAGAACCGATTTTGTCTTTTAAAAGTGAATCTCATAATTATACAATTGATGTAGAAATGCCCTATTCTGTTGTACTCACGCCGTGTTGTTCTATAGGTGAAAGTACGATCTCTTTAACTCCGCTAACCAAAGTGCGAAGCAATTTTTTTAAAAACCCATATTTTGCAGAAGACTTGACAAGAATAAACCGCAAGATGGAACCACAGCAAGCACATTCGCCTGATGAATGGAAAAATTTTTCTCTGGAGGAGCAGCAAAGATATTTAGAAGAAAAAATAAATTACGCTCTTTTGAATCTTTTTGTTTATGAAGAAAATGAAAGATTCACAAAATACACTCTGAGAAAACGAGAGATAATATATTATATGATAAATTTTAAAGATATTTATACAATGAAATGTGCAATGATAAAAAGACCAGAAGAACTAAAGAGGCTGTCCCACAAAAATCACAGCCATAGCGGCAAAAAAATACACCCACCAACAAACAAATAACCAAACAACCAAAGACCCAAAGTACGAGAACCTCACGAGAAGTACAACGAATAACCCTAATTAGCAGCCACCTTAGCTGCCTGACCAGATACCAAACCGACAATTTCACTTAATGAAATCCCCATTCTACATAATTTTGCCCACATCACCTTCATATTATGTGCCGTGCACACCAGATTAAACTCATTACGCACATTCGCTATACCCCGAGTAAGGAACTCAAAAAACTTCATATTATACTTGATATTCCCAAACGGCCATTCAACAGTTGCCTTTCGCTTTTTGTACTCTTCTTTACCCGCTTCTGACTGCATCTTAGCAGCCATCCGCCTGCGTTCCGCCTCATAGTCATCGCTAGTGATTTTCCTTTTTTTGCCTTTTCCGGCACATTCTGCCTGAAACGGGCATTCACTGCAGTTCGCACCAGAATATGAGTACTGTAACTTACCTTTAACCATATATTCACCCTTCCTGACGAGTACGTCACCATTAGGGCATATAAACTGGTCATTCGCTTCGTCATACTCGAACTTATCTTTCGAATACGGGTTATCCACAATTTTCTTGCCCTTATGCTCCTGCGCC
>QENJ01000048.1 GCA_013374505.1 Candidatus Methanophagaceae archaeon | reverse complement strand
ATTATAAGAAGAGATGGGGGATAGAGACCACTTTCAGAGTGCAGGATGAGGTCAGAATCAGGACAAAATCGTCAATACCTGTGATACGGTTCGCACTCTTCGTATTTGAGTGCATGCTGTACAATGTATGGCAGTTCTTCAAGGGGCGTGTTCCGTTCAGGAGATTTGTTAATATCCTGTTCAGGAGGCGCATAATCAAAACAGCGGTATTTGCGGTGATTGCGCTCCTCCGAGAGAAGGATATTTTGGACGATAAAGGTCCACCACCAGACAAGATTTATGAGGAGCTAATTGGAAGATTTGGCTATATAGCGGCTGTTAGCGTACATCAGGGCTGTTAATGCGGACTTTTTGCTGTTTTTTGCTCTTTTCTGCTGCATAATTCGCTGACTATCCGGGCTCCGTAGGGTTTATGTGCTTAAAATGTTCATTATATTTAACAAGAACGTTAAAAATAACTTCTTTTGTCTATATCACAGAAAAGTATTCGGAGATACTGACATGCGTGTTTGTGGCTTTTGACACTTGTTAATTACACACGACAAATTCGGGAAGTGACCTAACAAAGAAAGGGTGTTACGATTCGCAAATTCAGAAAAGCGATTAAATCCTGCGTTATTCGCAATTACCCGGTTGTTAAAGAATACAAAGTAAGTATATTAACTCACTTTGTCCCAACGCAATGCTTAACGTTTCTTACTTGCGCATTTTCGCAGCAATGATACCGCTTATAAACAACGCACATATAGCAAAAAACACGGAAGTAGGAGTAGCTTCTGGCGTGGGCGTAGTAGCAGGACCTTTAGCCATTACCGCCGATACTGGCTGCGAACTGCCTGAAGTCACCTCTACATTTGTTGTCCAATCAGAATAACCGTCCAGTTTTAGTTCTACCGTATGAGTACCGGTGGGCACATCCGGGATAGTAATCGGAGTCCCGCCTTTGTATGCGTTATCTAAGTACACATTTGCGCCTGATGGCTCAGAACTGACAGAGATCGTACCGGTTGTGGGTGTCGCTTGTGGAACTAACGTTGCAGATACGGCTGCCGTTTCACCGGGGTTTACACCTACACTTGTTGACCAATCTTCATAACCCGCAAGAGTGAGTTCAAGCACATGAGTACCGGGATTTACATCCGAAATCGTGCAGGGCGTTCGTAATACGCCATTATAGCTTATACCATCCAGCGACTTCACGTATGCACCAGATGGCGTTGAAGAGACCGATATAGCACCCGGTGTATGTGACGATTTCGCGGTCAAAGTGCCATATACGTCTGCGGTGTTACCTGATGCCACATTAACATAAGTTGACCAGTCATAGTAGCCACTGTGTCGTAATTTTATTATATGCGTTCCCTTTGAAAGACTCGAAATAGTTTTCGGTGTTATAAAACCAGTATAGTCACCGTCCAGGTCTATATAGGCACCCGAAGGTGAAGAAGTGACTGATATAGATCCAGGTGAGCTGACGGGCTCCAGGGTTGTATCCACATATGAAGTACTGCCTGCGGATACGTCTACATCCTGTGACCGGCTATGGTAACCCGAAAGAGAGAGCTGAATTCTGTGCCACCCAATCGGGACATTCGATATGGTAACGGACGTAGTCCCTTTATATGCACCGTCCATGCGGACTTCTGCACCGGAAGGAGACGAAGTAACGCGGATATAACCATTCTTCGGCGCGGGTGGGCATGACAATGACATGGACACATAAGCCGTGTCGCCTGCTGTTACCGATACACTTGTTGAACGGTCCTCGCAACCTTCACGAGAGACTCTGATTGTATGCTTCCCGGGAGACACACCATTAATAGTAAGTGTTGTCGTCCCTTTGTATGTACCATCCAGGTAAACAGATGCACTAGATGGTGAAGAAGTAACTTTTATAGAACCTGTGGTTGGTGGAGGAGCCGGGAACTCATGGTGTACATTAGCCGTCTTGCCTGCTTCTACTCTTACCGAGGTTGACCAATCGGGATAACCTTCGAGTTTTAGCGCTATTGTATGTGTGCCGGCTGCAACATCTGGTATCGTGTCTGGTGTTTTATCCATCATACCACTCCATTGACCATCTAACCCTATCGCGGCACCTGACGGGTTAGAAGTGACTTTGATAGACCCGGGTGGTGTTGGCGTTGGACCAGGCGTCAAAGTTCCATGTACATTTGATATCCCGCCAGCCGTTACATCTACCGAGGTTGACCAATCCTGATAACCATCAAGTGAAAGCTTAATCGTATGGGTACCGGGGGACGTTGTAATCGTGGTAGGTGTTATTGACATAGGACCAACAGCCCTTTCGCCATCGAATTCTACCATGGCACCAGAGGGGTCCGAAGTGATTTTGATAGTCCCTTTGTCTTCCTGACCCGCGGCAATGCCAAGTACACAACCGCATAGAACGACTAATGTTACTAATTTTAATATCCCATTCCTATTCATATCCATATTTTTCTCTCTCCTCTTTTAAGGTAAATCCGTTATTATGTGTATATCATAGGGGGTCACATATAAGCTTTTCGTTACAGGGGGCTTTGCACTTAAAGTCACTTTTGCACCTAAAATCTGAAAGTTGCACCTAAAGTGTTTACTTTACATATATCCAAGAAATAGCATCGGCATTAATCGCAGGGGTCATAGTAGTTGTAGTGGATTGGAAAAGGTTGTTGGGAAGATAGAAAAGTTGAAAAGTTGTTAGATTGCAGCATGAGTAACCACGCTATTTATGGCGATTTCTCTACTATTTCTATCTCCTCTTCCGTCAGCTCGTACAAATCATACACCAGCCTGTCAATCTGCGCATCAACAATTCTTATCTGCCGTTCATAAAGCTCTTTATCCCTATCCATTCTCGTTTCGTGGTTTTTCTTCTGCAGTTTGAGCATGGCGTCTACCAAAGCTACAATTTACTGTTTTTTAATTTAATAGTATCGGACTTTTTCCATTCTTAAGTCCTTCTTCTGTAAAGCAAATGTTATCATGCAACCTGTCAGTCCTTTTATCTATCCAAATATACGGTGTTTTGCCATAGCGTCTCTGAAACTCTGCTTGCACATCCATAGGTTCAAGTGTATGGGGTCCAATAACGCCTCTTACCCGCTCTTTAAAATCTTCGCCCGAGAAAATGCGATTATAGACATCAATAAACCTAACGCAGGGCATCTCCTCTCCAATATCGCAATTCGATTTTACGTATTCAAATGCCGTTTGAAAAATAATTTCAGAAATTGGTTTATCAATATCCTTGACAAAAACACGAAGCAAAACTTCTTTTTTAGCCTGCTTGTCAACGTTGTTTCTTCGGGCTTCGAGTAACTCGTTGACCACTCCACCATTCTCGTTGAAAAATATACTGAGAATGCCAATTCCAAGCCGTTCGCATTTGCGTATCTGGTCTTCTAAATCTTCGGCTTCAAAACTTTCCGTTGAGCCAAACACATAAACATAATCTGCATATTTCAAGAGTTCTATGGCTTCACCAACGACTTTGCCGAAACTACGGCGTTTTAGTTCCTTTTTTCCCTCGCATAAATAGATGGTCTTTTCTCCTTGATTTGATAATCCAAACACGTCTGCTCTGAGGCTGGTTTTTCCTCGATTCAGTGTTAGTTCAGTTCCAACGTATTCTGAAAGACAATTCTTTTTGGTCTTCAGGAATTTTTCCACTGCAGGATACAAGTCCTTTTCGTGCATATTATAAAGAATAATAGTAATCTCTTATTTTCTCAGCCATTAACACTCTTCTTTGTGTCAAAAACTCATCGTAATTACCAATATCCATTGAAAAGATGGTGTCAGGTATGCAATTCATCATCAAATTGTCTTCAAGGGACTGAAACTTGTCTATACCACCATATTTTAGCCCAGCACCATTGCACTGATCTTTTAATTCATTAAAATATCCATTCGGAGCTTTATTACCTATCTGGACATTTATCTCTGATTGCATGTAAACATAGTTAGCAATTTGATTATATTCCCCCCTTTTCAGACTATTTTTCTTTAGGTAATCTCGTGGGAATACGTGATGTATGTCACCCCTATGGGAAATTAAATCTTTCACTGTTATGTCTTTTGATAAAAAGCCTTTATCATTTGATTTTACCTGAGCGGCTAAATAAACATTGAAATTAGGGCTACTTGACACAGAAGTATTGAGATTCTGTACTAAGGCAGCATCCCAAAAAGCATCAGATAAATCAGCATTTTCAACGCTTTTAAGATACTCTTCAAAGTCTTTACTTGAAACGTTTTTTATATCGAAATCAAACATAGATTCAGGAGAACCAGAGTATCTGCCAGTCAGGATTGATAAAACAAACCATTTGCGCACGTATGTTTCTATCTCGGCGGGATTATAGTTCTGGGATTTTAGTTTGAGATACAGAATATATGCAAAGTTCAGGGCGTTTTGTGAGCGGATAAGCTTAGGAGAAATAAACCCTGCTGATTTAATTATCATTAAGAACCTCTTGAAATTGGTCTCGTTAATGAAATTTAGTATGCCTTTTTCAAGGGTGGCAAATGATTCCTTCACTATTTCTTCTTCGTATGTCCTTGTCACAAAATTCCTGCCTGAGAGTAAACTAACCAAATCAGCTAATTTTCCTCTATTAAATTCGGATGTGAAACCCACTCTCAATAAATCGTTATAATCAGGGTCGTATAGGTCTTCTTTTTCGTTTCTTAACCATGACATTTTTTGGAAGAAGTCGGTGGTGGTAAAATTCCTTGTCTACTTCAGTAATATGAAAGTAGAACTCAGGGGCAACTGCCAAATGACAGAAGTAGTCTATAAACTTTCTAAGAGTTGAGCCCCCGTAACTTTCATTTGCTGCGATTTTCGACATCGCAAAATCTGCCTGACTCAACCCAACTCCTTTTGAGTTAATTCGTATGAATATTTCTGTCACTGCTTCAATATCCAAATCAGAATCCAACTCAATTAATCCTATTTGCTTTCCAGTAATTTTTTTTAGATGTTCTATCCTATCAAATATAAAATTACGGTTAACATCTCGATTTTTTGAACAATACTCATCAACCAACTCTAACATACCGATATTGCATGAAAAAATCTCGGATATATCAGGCAGCCAACTACTATCCCGTTCAATAGCCGTGTTAAGCACCTCAATTTTTTTTTCTAAGGGGTTAAAAGCTATTTTTATTTTCACTTTTTTATAATCTTTGTTAATCACATAGTCACCCAAAATAGCAGCAGTGAGTGCCGTTACACGTTGCTGTCCGTCAATAAGGATTTTCTTACCCTCTGCGGTAGTTCCATCTTTTAGTTTTACATTTGGGTTACGCCAAGCAATTAAATAGCCTATTGGGTATCCCTGGTAGAGCGAATCCATTAAATCTCTCACCTTTGTTGCATCCCAAACAAAAGGTCATTGAATTTCAGGTATTGCTATCTCGTCGGACTTTACCCAGGAGAGAATCGTTTCTATCAAATGCTGGTTGACTGAATATTTCTGCGTTTTCATCTTTTATCACAATATTAGAATCTCATATCTATTAAAACTTTTCTGACACAGGATTTCCTGGCGGCGTATCTCGTACTACAAATTTCACTTCGTAGTACTTCAACTGGATATTGTCATTAACAGAAACCGCATAATCAAGCCATTCGTCGAATTCGTTCACAATTATAATCCCCCCCTGACGTTCTCACCGTTCTTTGCTAAATTACGGTTTATCCAGCCCATGTATCGTTGAATCTGACCCACTACTTTATCGCTCTCTTTTCCTTTCTTTGTTTCAACCACGACAAAATCTCTATTCCTATCAATGCACAGAAGGTCTATGCGTCCAACATTCTTTGTATCGTATTCCTTTTCCTTCAGTTCAAGACCTTTTTCTATCTGGGATGGATCGCTTGCCAGATAGTTTATCAGGTCTTTTTCCAAACTCACTGAATATTGTGGAACTTCAGCGTCCACTTCTCCTTCATCGAACTCTTCTGCTAATGTGTAATAACCTTTTTCCAGTCCTTCGGTAGATAAAACACCTTCTTTTTTGAGTTTGTTTAGATACGAAGTAATTCCTGTTGGTGTCCTGTATCCTTTTTTGATGTGTTCGGGTTGGTTGTTCCTTACAAATTCGATGATTCCATCTCTATGTGCTGTGTGCTCTTTCTTTTCGTTTCTCAGATAATACACTATCAAATCTCTCACACGCATCTTCTCTAAATCCATCATCTAAGCATCTGCCTCCTTTTTTGGTTATTCATGGTACCTCAAAGCCCCAAAGCAACTCGCAATCGCTGATCTATTTCGTTCATCAAATCCCTGTCCATTTCACCTAAAACGCGCAGCACAAGTGACTTATTGAGCAACGCTAACTTGTGTGTTCGGAATACCGAGCGATATTTCAAGCCTGTTTTTGTAAAGGAAGGCTTATTTGGTTCAAGGACAAAATCAGTCGAGAGTGTTTTCGCGGGCATCGAGGAGGAGATGAAAAGACAGAGAACATCATCTAATTTACGCATTAAATGGTCAGGCATAACCACTAGCGCTGGACGGACCTTTATGCTACTCAGGTCAGTAAACGGGTAGCGGACAAGAACTATACTACCTCGCCTTACGACTCGCTTCACCATCTTCACAGGAATAGACGTCTTCTTCCTTGGCATCCAGCCAGTCGAAACTCCCGGATTCCGTGACAAGCTGCATGAGTTCTTGAGTGGGTATGTCATCGGTCAGAACAGAGAGATTATGCAATTCCCGCCGTGCTATCATAAAAGCCGCGAATGTCTCGACTTCTGCACGCTCTTGAGGCGTCATACTTTCAAGTAATTGCGAGAGTTTTTTTGTGATTGGCATGATTTACCACCGTGATATATATCTTCTAAAAATAGTTTATTTTTACATTATATAAACATTTCGTTTCCATATTATCTGCCCTCTTGAAACTATTCTTACCTACTTTTGCTATTTGGAACTGCTTAGCATGTCTCCACCACCTCTATCTCCTCCTCCGTCAGCCCGTACAAATCATACACCAGCTTGTCAATCTGCGTGTCAACAATTCTTATCTGCCGTTCATAAAGCTCTTTATCTCGCTCCATTCTCGCCTCGTGGTCATTTTTTGCAGCTCGTGTATGACATCTACCAAAGCTACGATTTACTGTTTTTTAATTTAATAGTATCGGGCTTTTTCCATTCTTAAGTCCTTCTTCTGTGAAGCAAATGTTATCATGCAACCTGTCAGTCCTTTTATCTATCCAAATATACGGTGATTTACCATAACGTCGCTGAAACTCTGCTCGCACAGCCATAGGTTCAAGTGTATGAGGCCCAATAACGCTTCTGACCCGCTCTTTAAATTCTTCGCCCGAGAAAATGCGATTATAGACATCAATAAACCTAACGCAGGGCGCCTCCTCTCCAATATCGCAATTTGAGTTTACGTATTCAAATGCCGTTTGAAAAATGATTTCAGAAATTGGTTTATCAATATCCTTGACAAAAACACGAAGCATAACTTCTTTTTTAGCCTGCTTGTCAACGTTGTTTCTTCGGGCTTCGAGTAACTCTTTGACCACTCCACCATTCTCGTTGAAGTTCACACTGAGAATGCCAATTCCAAGCCGTTCGCATTTGCTTATCTGGTCTTCTAAATCTTCGGCTTCAAAACTTGCCGTTGATCCAAAGATATAGACATAATCAGCGTATTTCAAGAGTTCTATGGCTTCGCCAACTACTTTGCCGAAGCTACGGCGTTTTAGTTCCTTTTTACCCTCGCATAAATAGATGGTCTTTTCTCCTTGATTTGATACTCCAAATACATCTGCTCTGAGGCTGGTTTTTCCTCGATTCAGTGTTAGTTCAGTTCCAACGTATTCCGAAATGCATTTCTTTTTTGTCTTTAAGAAATTTTCCACTACCGGATACAAGTCCTTTTCGTGCATATTGAGCTCCAGTATACATTCGTGAAGCTTCAGCCGATTCACACTTGAAGTACGACAATTTTGTACTAATCAATAATAGGGGATTCTTCTATCAGTATTATGGATTTTCCATGGGAATGCCACTCTTATTTTGAACCCAAATGGTCTTTCTGGGTCAGGAGTTTTGTCTGTTGTTATTGTTTTTTCAAATTTTTCTGTTTGCAAGTCAGTATCAGTCATTTGAGCTAAAGGGATCCAACTTATTAAGGGTTCAATTATTTCAGTAAACATTCGATGGACCATTCCTACAATTTCAATGGACTGCAAATACCACATAGCCCCAACTTCAGCAATGTCAAAATCACCTCTCTGAGTTGGCATAAAAATCAAATTATTCCCATTGTATTCATTTTTCAATACAAAAATCCTCATTCCATGTTTGTAACCAGTGTATAATTGATAATGGCGTCTAAAATACTTTGAGATAATTTTTATGTCTTTTTTAAACCTTTCAATCGATCTTTCACCTTTCAAAATTTCGTTATCCGTTAAGTCAATCCGGTTGTATCCAAATAAATTCCAAAAATAATCATCAGATTGTTCTGGAATTTTTTCGTAGAATTCAGACACAGAACCTGAACCGGTATCGTGCACAGATGATACAGTTTTTATATATTCAGTTGGAGGCTTCATTGAGGTTAAAAATAAAATTGCTAAATCGCTACAATACTGGACTGCATTCGTTACAAGCTCTATTTCTAGCATGGATGTCATATCATCTCGCTGTTTATCTCGTATCTCTGAAAATAATTCATCTATTCGATCCAGATTATCTTCTAATAACCTACATTTATAGTAGCGATAATGGAGATTATAACCGAATCCAAAATGCAATCCTGTAAGCTCATCCCTTGATAATTTTCCTCTTTTATCATCCATTATTCATTTCACTCCTTCCTCTACCACATTCACCTCCTCCTCCGTCAGCCCGTACAACTCATAAACCAGCTTGTCAATCTGTGCATCATCAATCTTTATCTGCCGTTCATAAAGCTCTTTATCTCGCGCCATTTCTTCTGCAGTTCGAGCATGTTAGCCCTTATCTCCGCCTCAAATAATCTTCAACCGGCAGTTCCACATCCTTCATAATTTTCTTAATCAATCCTCTTGGCAGCTTTTTCCCAGAATGTATCGGAATAGTAGTTGTTCTACCATCTTCATGTTTCCAGACAGTATGACTGCCTTTTTGGCGAACCATCACAAATCCCAATTTAGAGACGATTTTGCACATATCCACTCCAGAAATCAGCGGTAGTTTCATATATACTTCTGTTCAAAGTAGAAGAGTATATAAAAGGGACGTTTACCTTTTATCCAGAAACGAGAGTAACTACATCTCCACTTCTACTTCTATCTCTTGAACACCCGCGAATCTGGTAACAGGCAGCGCCTTCTCTTCTGTTCCAAACGCTTCAAGATGTGCTCCAATTGCCTCCCTCAGATTCGCCATGAGTTCGTCAAGCGTCTTTCCATAGGAGTAACATCCCTTTAGTGATGGGACGGTGCCAATAAAAAAGCCATCCTCATCCTTTTCGATTAATACAACAAAGCTTTGTTTTGTCATTTAGATTCTTTACCTTTATCTTTCTCTGTTGGTTTAGATGAGATGGCGAAATGTATTAGATCGGGATCTGGTTTTATCTCAACGGGTTCTTTGGCGGGGTTTTTTGTTTTTGTTTCTTCTTCGTTTGTCATTTTCTTACCCTACAATTATACTTAAGATTAAAACGATTAACCCTATAAATAAGAATATAATGGAATAATTAATATATTTGACTTTCTCCTCTATTTTGGTTTTGTTATCCTCAAAGGACACAATAAAGTTATCAATGAGTTGTTTCTTAACCGTTTTGTCATCTTCCATCAAATATTTTACCGTGAGGGCTCTCGGTTCTGGGTCTTTTCTATATCTTTTGCCTTTGTAAGCAGAGAACGAGAAGAAGATAGATATCATAAACAAGGTCATACCTGAGCCAAATAGATATGAATTGCTTTGTGAATATAACTGTAACGATATTCCGATTATCACGCCAACAAATCCAATGATGATGCTTGCTTTTGTATTGAGTCCTTCTATTGACTGAAACTGCATATTTAGCGCATCTTTCACTTCGTTATAGATTAATTCAAGTGTTTTTCCCGGCGGATACATATCCTCATTCATTTTAAACCTCCTTCCACCACCTTCATCTCCTCCTCCATCAGCCCATACAAATCATAAACCAGCCTGTCTCGCTCCATTCTCACTTCGTGGTATTTCTTCTGCCGTTCGAGCATCTTATCCATCAAAGTACCATTATGCGTTCTTAAAGCCCTTTCATGCTCTTCCAATGTTGTATCGCCCTTAATGTAGCTTCCGCAGATCCCTTGAATTCCCTACCAATCTTATCGCGAAAAATTACTTCACCCAACTGTTCTATGTCCTCCATTTCAAATCGCATTGGATCAACAATAACACTTCTTGAGTCCCCCGGTTTTAGCTCTCCTGTTTGAACGGGCATGTTAGTTACTGAGTCTCGGCTAATTGAAAATCTATTCCTACTGTTCTGTATTGCAATGCAGGGCAAGCCCAGAAAGACAGAATTTTTATCATAATTCTGTGCTTCGATGCTAAGAAGATGTATAGGTCTTCCTTGCGAGTCGAAAATGAATGTTTGGTTGACTTCCACTCTAATGTCCGGCAATTTTCCATCTGCCTCCAGCTCCTCATAGTTTCTTTGTGGTAATCTTTCCATTAGCTCATTTGGGTCAGGGTCAATGTCGGGCGCACTTAATCCCGCTTCCTCTGCGATTGTCTTAAGCAATTTATTCACATCGTTTGGCTCTGAAAGGTCAAGGGCATGACGGCTCGATAATGGCCTGGGAAGCATATCTTTTCTCTGGCCATGATAACAAAGAGGGATTACTCTCGCACCTTGCACCCACGCACCTCCAGCCTCGAAGTTTACCCATGGTTGCCTTACTGACGTTTGCGTGCACACAACTAGCGCAATACAACAACTTTGTAGCTTATCAATAATACGCTCTTCCCATTTATCCCCTGGTTTTATTCCTTCATCGCTTGACACGAAAACCTCGACTCTTTCCCGCAATTTATCTTCTAGCCAGTTCTTAATTTCCGATGCTACTGCGGCATCTTCCTCCACATGGCTAACAAATACTATTGGCTTATCCTTACCTGTCTGAATCATTGGTCTACATAAAGAGAAGACAGAGGTTGCATATAAGATTTTTCAAATCTGCGGTAACTTCATCTATATTCCAACCTCTTCCTCCGTCAGCCCGTACAAATCATAAACCAGCCTGTCAATCTGCGCATCAACAATTCTTATCTGCCGTTCATAAAGGTCTTTATCTCGCTCCATTTTCACCTCGTGGTATTTCTTCTGCAGTTCGAGCATGTTATCCACCAAAGAAACGAGTTTATCGTGCTGCGCTACCTCTTCAGGATTGGAAAAATCTATCGTGCGGATTGGCAGTTGCCCAAGGTGTTGCTTTTTGATTTCAGCTAAAGCTTCTCCTTTCTCTGGATTAATTGCACGATAACAGAAATCGCAGAATGATGAATTCAGGATGCCCAAAATATATTTCAAGTTGTAGTTACAATCCTGGGGCAAAATGATATGAAGATTGTTACGACAGATGAATTTGTTGTCAATCAGCGTGCAGATAATCCGGTCACCGGTTTGTCGGCATACAATCTTTTCTGGCGCTTCAAATATTTTGGAATTCCGAGGAGCTGCCAACCACGGTCCATAACTGATCCAGTAATCTTCGTTCCAAAAGTTCACATAGCGCTGTATAAGACTACCACGCAAAAGTGGGCGGAATGTTTCATCCCGTTTAATTTCAGAAATATAGGGTTTCTTCTGAGCAATTTCTCTTGTTTGTGGCGGTTTTCCCTTTCCCACTTCGAAAGGTTTTACTCCGTTCTTAATCAAAAAAATATCATCTGCATGGACTGATTCTGAATTAATCTTTGCGAGCAGGGCATGTTCTCTTTCGGTCAACTGAATGTTGAACGGATCTCTCATAGGAGACAACCAGAGCGATTGTGGGATCTCATGTTGCAGGGATTTGCTTTCGGATTGAACGGTTACTAACACCTTATGCTCTTGTCGTTTTACATTCTGGAGGATTACTATCTCACAATCCACCGTGGCACTTTTGAATATCTTGCGTGTAAAGTGAACAATTTCATTGATGCAAAAGTTGGTCAAGACGAATGCCCTGAATTGTGCCGCTGAAAATATCAATTCCCATGTGTTAGGGGTGATAAAACCAAGACCTCCATCGGTCTTGAGTAAATGCGCTAAACAACGCTCATAGAACAGCAAGTAACTATCCAGAGATGATGGACAATTTTTGTATTGCTTGAGCAGGTATGCCTTATCCGATTTCCCGAAAAATGCCCCATACGGCGGATTCCCAATAACGCAATCAAACCCACCCTTTCTCATAATCTCCCCAAACCCTTTCACATCATCATTCCAATCAAATACATTAACCCGTCTCATCTCCTCCTCGTCAAACAACGTCTCCTGCACCGTTTCATAATATTCCGGCCCAATCAACGAATTCCCGCACTTGATATTATCCCCAAGATTCGGCAGCACACCCTCCAGCCCTAATTTCACCTGCTGATCAATACTCTCCCTGCTTTCGTGCTCCAGCACCTTCAACAGCAGACTCATTTTCGTCACTTCAACCGCCTGCGGGTCAATATCAACGCCAAAGATATTGTCCAAAAGAATCCGCTTCTTTTCAGCCGTTGTTAAGTACCACTCATTCTCGCGAACCTGAAAAATCGCCTCCTTGTTTTTGATAAAACTTTTTCCTAAAAAGTTTTTCTTGTGCTTCTTCGGCTTGTTACTCACGTACCAATCCAGATGATACCGCAACAGATACGAGTACGCACCAATAAGGAAACTACCGGAACCACATGCCGGATCCAGAATCTTTATCGCCGCAATCTCTTCCGGCGTCTTCCCCTCAACTAATTTACCAACCGTGTTCTTCACGATATATTCAACGATATACTGCGGCGTGTAATACACACCACCCGCCTTTTTCACCTCCGGCTTCGTCTCCACCTTTGCTTGATGCCCCGCGGTCAGCCGGATGACCTTACCCAGGAACTGCTCGTACACGTTACCCAAGATTTCAACGCCGAACACAGAAAATTCATACGGCGACTTTGGATAATACAAATCCGGAATAATCGTCTTCAAGACCTTGTCATCAATATGCAAGCTGGGCGTTATCTTATCGGCGTCAAAATCGAAAATACCACTGTTATATTTAGATTCTGCAAGTTTAAAATGATTGAGTAAGTGCGTATAAACTTTATCACCCTCTGCCCTCGTTTGCAACTGCCCATAATGTTCGATTCCACGGTCTTCGCAAATCCGTAAGAAGATTATCCGGTCTATTATCTTCTGCACTGCATAGTTCAATTCGTAGATGGACACATCAGGATTACGAAGCGCGATATTCTTAGCCAGCAGTTCACGCCAGCTCTCTATCTCTTTCAGAAATTCGCGGTCCACTTCCGCAGTGCCCTTCTTGCCTTTAGTAGACTGTGCGTATCTGTCAAAACTGCCTTTTAGTATCGCTTCTTTTGAGAATATGTCGTAGATCTCGTCAAACTTATCGAGATACTCGTCAAACGTATAGTATGCAATCCGACCTATGCTGGGTTTGTCCGTAGGATTTGGTTTGATCTGACAGTTGAAGACCGATAACTCCTCGAAATCCGTTACGATGGACAATGGCAGTTTTGCACTCCACGCATACCGTCTCAGTTGGTATGAAGGACTGACGTCCTCTTTTATGTTCACTGCTGGTTTCTTTGCTTCGACAAAGAACTTCCTTTGACCGCCGATTCTGAAACTGTAATCCGGTGCTCTGGTTGAACGCCCTACTTTTATTGTATCCTCGTGAACTACCTCCTTGTATTGTTCTGCATAGCCTTGTTTATTGCTTACGTCCCAATCCAGAGCGTCAAAGAAAGGATCAATGAACTCCCGCCTTACCTGTGTTTCGTTATACGTTGACTTTTTGTAAACGTCAAGATTATACCGGAATCGTTCAACGAGTTCCTTAATCTTTTGCTTTCCTTGTTCTTTTGTGTAAGTCATCTATCTTTTTAACATAATCATCGGCTTTGCACTTAAAGTCACTTTTGCACCTAAAGTCGGTAAAATATTGGACTTTTAGTGCAAAGCCGCTGCAGGGGGGTTTGAGGCTTGTTATTTACACACGACAAATTCGGGAAGTGTCATAATAAAGAATGGGTATTACGAGTCGCAAATACACAAAAGCGATTAAACCCTGCGTTATTCGCGATTACCCGGTTGTTGAAGATTACAGACTCGAAATCATCGTGCCCGTGCCCTTATCCGTGAACAACTCCAGCAAAAGGGTATGAGGTTTTCGGCCATCTATTATGTGTGCCGTGACGCCGCACGAAGTCGCTTTTAAACAGCCCTCCATTTTTGGTATCATTCCTTCGCCAATAACGCCCGTTGCCATGAGTTCTTTTATCTCTTCGTGTGTCACCTGCGGAATCAATGATGAACTGTCCGCGGTATCCCGTAACAATCCCGGGACGTCAGTGAGCAATATCAGCTTCTCCGCATTTATTGCACACGCGATCTCACCGGCAACCGAATCGGCATTCACGTTAAAGCTGTTTCCGGCATTATCCACTGCGATTGGTGATATTACGGGTATATAATCCCGCGCTGTTGTAATATCAATTATTTCCACGTTTATCTTTTCTGTTTCGCCAACCCATCCGAGGTCAATCTCCTCGCCTTCCACATTCTGATTCCGTTTCTTCTTCGCTATTATTAACTTGCCATCGTTACCCGACAAACTGATGCCCTTACCGCCGTGTTTCCCGATTAGCGATACTATGCGTTCGTTAACGCTACCCACGAGTACCATTCGTGCTATCTCCAGCGTTTCGTCATCTGTGATACGAAGCCCACCAATAAACTTGGGTTTCTTTCCCAGCTTCTCCATCATCCTCGTTATCTCCGGACCACCGCCATGCACAACCACAGGATTTAGACCCACGAATCTAAGTAGAACAATGTCCTGCGTGATACAGTCCATGATGCTCTCGTCAACTAACGCATGCCCGCCGACCTTTATCACCACTTTCGAGCCGTAGAATCTGCGGATATACGGCAACGCTTCTATAAGTACTTCTTCTTTCTTCATACGCGCTTGTCTATATAATAGGACATGTGCTAAGAAAAACTTAATCCGATAAGATATATTAAGGCAATTGCCCAATTATAAACATAGCCGTGATTAGGGGGTAACGATGAGGCATAGTAGATATAGTAGAAGGAAAAAAAAGCCGAAACTATCTAAATACGATTTGGAGCGTGTAGCATATGGTTTGGACAAATTTGGTGATTTGTACGTGACGATGGGTGAGCTAGAAGGAGAAGTAGGCGATTTGGGCAGCTTCATGCGAAAGGTTGAGCGAAGTGACCCCCTGGAAATGCTTATAGCAATAGATGCCGACCCTGAATTATCAGATAAAGCGGATTCACTTCTCGAGGGGTTCCTGGATCTCTCCTCGCTAATGGAAATGGACCTGTCTGAAATGGCGCCAGGAGAAAAGATAGAAGTGGGTGGTAGGCTTAAGGAGTTAGCAGATCTGTTTATGGCTGTTGCGGAACGCATGGAAGATAGGGAGGACTTTTAAGCGAACACCCGGGCGGGATTAGTAAGGAAAGCCAGTTTCGCGGGTTCCCGGATTAGTGCATACATCTCCTCTTCTTTGTTCAGTTCTATTCCCTTTAGCCATGTATCTGATGGCTTCATGACTCTAATATCCGGTACCGTCTCATAATTATCGTTCTTTATTAATTCGCCATTGGTCAGTTCGTAATAGGCAGCACCGCAGCGTCTTTTTATCGGCTCGTAGATCGAGGTAAATTCGCTTGCGACCCAATTAGCCATCGTTAAAACCGTTTCCGAGGGGTTTATCGTGACATGCCCATAGTTGGGTGGAATCACGACTTTATCGCCTTCTTTCGCTTTTACTAAAATCACATCTGTTATTCTTTCTGTGCCTGTTCCCTCTGCTCGGCGTTGCAAAAGATAATGCGCTTCGCCCTCCAAAACCTCGTACATCTCCGGATATGTTAGGTTAGAGTCAGGCAGTAAGGGATGATAATGTCCTGCGGTTTTAACTAATTCCGAGCCGAGCGTATTCGGTGGGATGATTGTGATGTCATATCTCAGCCCGTGCGCTTTTATCCTAGCCGCGTCCATGTCTTGCTTCGATACGTCTCTGAACATGTAGTACAGTTCCATGTCCATATTCGCAGTCGCTAAAAACCGTTTGTCGTATACGACTTCTTTCATCTCGCCCAGTATTCGCACCACAGATGAAAACGTTTTATTTCCTAACTTCAGCTTTGTCCATGTCGTCATTTCAAACCCTCATATACTACAAAAACGTGTTTGTAAAAGAATAACTTTTTGCTTCGCATACCTCTTATTACAATCAGAAATGATATTACTCAATATGAGCGGTAAACACAACAGGATAACCGTAAAATTCGGCCGGGCATCCCGGCAATTCGAGGTCATACCCACACCAATACCGCATATTTTAGTCGAGTCGAATAAAGAGCTGAACGGATGGTGGAATTGTATAGAACCCGAAGGCAACCGAGAATGCACAGCCGAAAAGCTATTGATTAACCCTTATAATGGTTGCAGCCATAACTGCCTGTTTTGTTATTCGCATGCGTCTGGTGGCTACTTCAATGTCTTCCGCGAGAAAGGTGTGGTTGCAGTATTCAAGGATTTTGATAAGAGTGTGGCGATGCAACTGGACGGGTTACGGGTTGCGAGCTGCGGGTATCTTTCTCCTGTTACGGACCCGTTTCAGCAGCTAAATGAACTATATGGCTTGAGCGAGCGTATAATAAAAGAGTTCGTTGACCGGAACATACCGATACAGTTCACAACAAAGGGCAGAGTAAGCGACACAGCAATAAAACTGCTAAAAAAGCAAGAGCATTCGTTTGGTGAAGTTTCTATACTTACACTGGACGAAGATAAGCGGCAGCGGCTAATGGCTGGTGGTGCGTCAACGGATGTGCTGGTACGTAATATAGAACGGCTTGCGAATGCAGATAAAATCGCAGTGTGCCGAATTGACCCGGTAATACCGTATGTGACTGACGTTAAGAGCGATTTGACGGATTTGGTGAAGCGAGTGGTAGATGCGGGTGCAACACATATAATCACGAGTTGTGTGGATGTCCCGGGTGCTTTGAAACGTGATTTTTATGATGCGCTGGAGACAAGGTTCGGAATACAAAAACATGTGCTTGAACGGATATATACGGAGACGATGAGCGGGCGGCGTCATGCTAATATCGAATATCGTAGAAAGTTGTTTGGCACGATGCGCGAGATTTGTGATCGAAACCAGGTGACGATGAGTCTCTGTATGGAGTTTGAGTCGCTTGGTGGGAAGCGGGTTAGAGGGTTAAACCGTGAGTTCATGAGTTCGAATAATTGCGAGGGTGTGGATGTACCGATTTATGTGCGAAAAGGAAGGAGCGAGAGGTTTGAGCCGGTAGAAGGTTGTGCCGGTAATTGTTTGAAATGCCATTTCGCAGATGAAACGCCGGTATGTGGTATTTCTGATTTGAAGAAGGCAGAGGCGTGGAAGCTGCGGGATTACCGGAGATGGAGTAGGGTTATAGACATATCCCGGAACTTCATGACGTGACGTCATTCTGCTTTATTCTGCGTTATCTACTTTTACGTGTCTTATCTCCTGCCGGTAGCAGCCCCAATTGAGATTATCCCGGAAATAGAAGAAAGCGGAATAAAGGAACAAAGTTATGCTTTAGGTACGAGTTAGAAAGAGAGAGGAATAACAGGAAAGAGTGTATGTACAACAAGAAAACGGTAGGTGTGGAGACTTTACTTGGCGATCCGAAAAAAGCAGTTATCAAGCTTGCATTACCTATGATCGCGGCTATGTCAATGCAGACGATCTACAATCTTGTTGATGCTGTTTGGGTTTCTGGTCTTGGTGCAGACGCACTTGCCGCTATCGGTTTCGTCTTCCCCTTCTTCTTCCTGGTTATTGGGCTGTCAAATGGCTTGGGTATAGGTGCTGGGTCGGCAATATCCCGTAGGATTGGTGCTCAGGATAAGAAGGGTGCCGACAACGTGGCAGTTCATGCACTCATTATGATGTTGTTGCTCACTGTTCTTTTTACCATACCGTTTTATGCCTTTACAGACGAGCTATTTGTCCTGATAGGTGCCGGTAATACGGCGGATATGGCTATAGCCTATGCACGAATTATCTTCGCCGGTAGTATATTCATCTTTTTCACTAACATAGCAAATGCTATACTGCGTGGTGAAGGGGACGCCCGGCGAGCCATGTACGCAATGACTCTGGGTGCGGGTCTGAATATTATATTGGACCCGATTTTTATATACTCTTTTGGTCTGGGAGTTGCAGGTGCGGCATGGGCCACAATCGTATCGCTGGCCATTACATCTATTATCATGCTGAACTGGTTGCTTTTCAAAAAGGACACGTACGTATCCTTCAAGTTCGATGATTTCAAATTTGATAAAGACATTGTAAAGGATATTTTCAGGGTTGGCCTGCCTGCTGCTGTGATGCAGATTTCTATGTCGTTAACCCTGTTGATAATGAATCTCATAATAGTACAGGTAGACAGCACCGATGGCGTAGCCGTATTCTCTACGGGGTGGCGAGTGGTAACGATTGCGATATTACCGTTGATGGGCATCGCTACTGCCGTTGTATCGGTAACCGGGGCTGCTTTTGGTGCTCGCTCGTTTGATAAGGTAAATATTGTGCATCTCTACGCAACAAAGCTAGGCCTCATTATAGAGTCGGTTATAGGTGTGGCAACCTTCATTCTTGCACCTCAGATCGCGGCGATATTTACACAAGCGGACGGCATGGAACATATAGCCTCGGAACTAACATTCTTTCTCAGGATAATCTGTCTCTTCTACCCCTCAGTATCATTTGGTATGCTCTCGTCTTCGCTATTTCAAGGAACGGGAAAAGGGATGTACGCACTGATTCTCACGGTTTTGCGCACGCTAATTCTGACACCTTTATTTGCCGCTCTATTCGCTTTCAACTTCAATCTAGGTTTGAATGGCGTATGGTGGGGTTTGGTTGTCGCAAACGTCATAGGTCCCGCAGTCGCGTTCGCATGGGCCCGGTTGTATATACAAGGGTTGATGGGAGAAACGGCGAATTAAACAATGCCCCCACGCTTTGCTCTTTTCACCACTACAAGATTTACTATTTTTACTGTTTTTGTGCCGTTTATGAAAGAGTTAATTTAGTGCAGAAACATTATTCAAATAGAGGCTGTTGTTTATGAAAGCGGGCGTTATAGGCGCGGGAATAATGGGGAAGAACCATGTGCGAGTCTATTCCGAGCTAAAGGCGGTTGACGAGGTTTACGTATTTGATGTTGATAAGGAGACGGTAAAAAGTGCGAAAGAGTTTGATGCTATTGTCTGTGACACTATGGACGAGCTTCTGGCGCGTGTGGATCTGGTAAGTATTTGTGTACCGACACGTTTTCATCTTGATACGGCTAAGGCGGCACTAGAACAGGGAGTTCATTGCTTGATAGAGAAGCCAATCACATTGACTACGAAAGAGGGCGAGGCTTTACTAAATTTAATAGAAACTAAGTCGCTAATCGTGGGCGTGGGGCACATCGAGCGGTTTAATCCGATAGTAGGCGAAGTCGCGCG
>QENJ01000047.1 GCA_013374505.1 Candidatus Methanophagaceae archaeon | reverse complement strand
CTTTTTGTCCATATTTTTAGACATTGATAGTAAGTTATATAAGCACCATTGGTTAATTATATTTATGGAAGACGAAACGTTGTTCATCAATTTTTTCGGAACAAAGAATCCAATGTTAAAAGTGCTAGACTTCTTGATAGACAACGAGGCTTTTGAACATTCGAAAATGGATATTGCAAAAGGGGCTGGTGTCAGCAGAGCAACGCTGTTCAGTATATGGCATATCTTAGAGCAGAATAGCATTGTAATAGCAACAAGAGCGGTTGGTAGGGCTAAGATGTATAAATTGGACAAGGCAAATCCGATTGTAAAGAAGTTTATGGAATTGGATGACGTAATATCGGATTTTTATGCGCCGCAGATTGAAAAAGAGATGTTGGTAAAGGCATGAAGTCTATGAAATCAATGGTTTGAATAAGCCGGTCATTGCTTTAAGCAACTTACCAAAATCAACCACAAATCTATCTCCTTCTGGAACCATGCTTCTTCTTATATGCGCACATATAGCTAATGAAACCGTGAATACCGACAGAACAATAAGAATAGGCGACAATCGAATCCAAAACGGCGTGTAGTTCAACGCCAAGCCTAATAATGGCACAACAGCAATACGCAATCCGAAGTTGAGTGCTATTCTTTCGATTGCATCCAAGTCGCCTTTTCTTGGGAACAATAAGGCGATTAACGAGTAGCAGGGTAGAAAGAGCACCAAGGGAAGACCAAAAAGAATTCTAACTGGAGATTCGTTTAGGGGTGGGATTAGAACAAATGGTATGCACAAAAGTGTAAGGAGGATTACGAGTGTTAGGTCTTGCGGGAATTTGAGCGAGTTTATAGTATCTTGCCTTTTCATCCCCTTTCTCTTCTTTGGCAGTGCTGCGAGTTTCATGTTACCAACCTTTTTTAACCACCGATTACACAGATTACACTTGATTATAAATCATTCAAGATTCTGATTTCAACTCATTCTCAATCCAGTTAAGACAATTTTCCAGGATAAACCCGAATCCCCAAAGTCTTTTGCGTGAAAGTGCATTTTTCCATCGTCCGTAAGCAATACCGCATTTTTTATCTTAGCTAATGCCATAAAATAAATCTCACTTTTTATAGTTCTCGCTTGACATTGATTGCGCTGGCATAAATATGCTCTTTATGACGACAGAAGTATCGAAAACCGCACTATTCATAGTAATTTCGTGTCCTCGTCTTTTAAAAAACATTGTTCATATCTTCCTTTGCCTTTATCCGCCCTATTTCGTCAAGCAATTTACTGAAGCCGCCTTTTATAGTAATTCGCACCGCCGTGTTTTCTAAAATCCGATTTTTCAAAAGGCATCAACACACCTGCCTCATATATCGCTTTTGTTTTCATCTTCTTTGCAACAAAACTAAGTTGTGTGCGTACTTAAAAATATTGCTACGAAAACTAGCCCTATGAAACCCGGAACTATTCCATATATCGTGCAACCGTTTAAGATACTTTCCCGCTACTGATTTAGCCCGCGCAACTTCTCTAATCCGCAGCGTGTTATATCCCAAATCAGAAAATACCGCAAAGATTGCCGTAAACGCAAACGAGTATTTACCGAAAACGACAGCGCCCAAGTTGCGAGCAATGAAGATGGATAATGCAAGACCTTTTATTGCAACAACAAATTGAGCTAACAATGCTGCGGAGTTCTTTTATTTAAAATCAGCCACGCCCCAATTCTTCTTCAATCCGCTGCAAACACTCACCCGAATTGAAGTAAATAGCAACATTTGCTGCTCTTAATTCTTCCTGGACTATATCAACATCGAAGTCACTATCCTTTGTCAAGAACAACACTTTACTCTCACCATCAAGCGCTTTCCCAACGAGTTTAACGAATGAAAAGACAAGCGCATCTTCAAATACTAACCCATAATCAGGATCCTTTGAAATGTAGAAAGCCATTGAATCCTGCAACGGTAATTCTATTTCAAAGAAGAGCATCAAGTTCGACAGTATCTCAAGAACTTCGTGTAGCGAACGGTCTAACGACGATATAAGATTATGTATTTCAGTGCGAGATTCGTTTAAACTGAGGTATAAGTTTTCAAATCCCTCGTATCGGGATATATCCTTTAATTTACTTTCAATAGCAGCTTTTAAATCAAGCCATGCAGTCCGTTCTTGTTTTGTTATAGCTTTAAACTCAATCTTAGAAACTTTTGGTGCGATGATCAAAAGATCATCATAATCATCTATGGCGAGCGTATTGAATAAATATCGTACGTTATCATCTCTTTTCCATCCGTAGTACGCAAGGATATTTGTATCCACAACCAGCGTTATCAGCGGGATATTTCCTTCTCTATTCTTTCTAACCTCTTCTCTAATGGTTCTGAGAGTTTTATCCATGATAATGCGCCCCAGCCTTTATTTGCTAGCTCCCTTAATTCTTCTTTCCTATGTTTCTCCATGTCTTTCATAGAATCACCTACTATTTTTACATATAACTTTGCACCTTAAATATTCTTCTATAGTAAACCCCTTTTTCTTTGCCTCGTCTCCATCAAACATTCCCCGAACATCAACCATCACTGTTATTAGCGTCCTACCAAAAAGACTCCTTCTTTTTACTGCATCTTCAAACATTTTTTTCTTCCTCGTTTAGATCCTTTAAAATCCCTGCGTACCTTAGAATAGTCCTTTTACCGCCAAATACCTTCCTTTCCTCCAGCTCTATCTCCACTTCCGCCCCTCATTCAAATCCAGCTCCCCTAACGGATTCAAAACGCCCGCCTCATATATCGCTTTTGTTTTCATATTCATCACCAAAATTCAGTATGTTCTTAACTTAGAAATAGCTTTTCTCCTTTCTTCCTTTTATGACCACAACTTGCAATATCTAGTTCTGGACAATACGAAGTAAATATCCCCCCTTCCGCCCATATTTCAACAGTAGCGATTATCTTCTTCATATGAATACACTCGTCTCTCAATATTTGAGTTTGTATTAATTGTTTAAATATCACTTTGAGTATCACAAGCCCAATAATGCACGTATGCGTAGAACGTTATTCAGGTATTTACTCGCGTGGGTTTTAGCCCTTGCAACTTCTCTCGATCCGCAGCGTGCTATATCCTAACTTGAAGATACAGCAAAGATTGCAGTAAAAGCAAACGACTTTTTACCGAATACAACAGCGCCCAAGTTGCGAGCGAAGAAGATGAATAATGCAAGACCTATTATCGAACCGGCAAATTGAGCTAACAATGCCGCAGAGTTCTTTGCTTCAATATCCGTTGGACGGAGTTCATTTATTATCCCCCTATTTTGAAGACAAGATAGACATATTAGCTTTTATTTAGGTAAAAAGTATTTATTGCTTTACGGCAAAGCATAAGTTGAAGAAAAATGAACGAACTCGCGATAGAACTGCCCGAAGACGTTGTAAAATCTCTGGAAATAACAGGGATATATGGTGAAAAGCTAAAGGAGGAAGCAAAAAGAGCATTGGCTGTCGAACTTTTCGAAGAGGGGCGACTTTCTTTAGAAAGTTCTGCAAAACTTGCAGGAATGCACTTATCCGATTTTATGACGCTTTTAGCGAAGAAGAAGATCCCTATCGTAGATTACACCAATAAAGAGCTAGAAGAGCTTAAAATGGATGTGGAAAGTATTAAAACGCTATGATTATATCCGACAGTTCCCCACTTATAGCACTGGCAAAAGAGCGACGAGCGACACTTGTAATAATGGATGATAGAAAAGGCCACATATTGGCAAAAGCCCTTGGAATCACGGTTATTGGGACACTTGGGGTTATTTTATTAGCCTACAAGTTAGATGGGATTTCCAGAGTGAAGAACGAATTAGATAACTTAAGAGCTAACGGTTTTTGGTTCAGTGATAGACTCTACAAGGAGCTAATAAAGTGTGAGTTCGACCACAAATAATCGTAGAAAAATCGGTTTCTGCAAAAACATCAAAGATTCTGGAAAGCGCAAACGAATACTTACCGAAAACGATAGCGCCTAAAACCCGAGCAATGTAGAGGGATAATACGAATGATAGTATTGCAACGACAACACCGGAGCCGCGAATGCTGCGGTGTTATTTGCTTCAAGATCTGGTGGACGGAGTTCCTGGAATCCTTAAGGAACGCTAGAAAAAATGGTGAAGCGCAAAAGGTTTTCGCAGAACGCTAAAAACCTTTCTGCTTCACAAAAGCCTTTACGGCGAATTTGCTTCGCGGAAAGAACATGCGCTAAGAATAGGAAAAAGTTATCTTAGAGAAGAGTTGTTTTTTAATAGCTTACAGCTTTTGCTAACGGTTTTTGACTCAATATCGGCTCTAAGAAGTCAATCACCGTCTTCGAAGCATCCAGTATCTCGATTTTAACTAATGCACCATCCTTCGTATAGTGTAATATCATCTCTTCCCCCGCTTCCTCACCATAATCCGGCTTTTCATCACTTATTCTTATGTCTAAGGCATCTGCATCAGGGTAGTATTTTATCTTCATGGATCCCACCTCTAAAGTATCTATTAACATATGCGATATAAAAAGTTATCACAACAACAGTTTCGTTCTCATACTCATAAATCACTCTCGTCAAATGCCGATTTAGTTTTTTATGTGCAATGAAGCGATTTACATGACCTATTATAACTTCTTCGGGATAGATAAGGAAATTTAGGAGTTCGTTTGCTGAAATATTATAGTCACTTGCTCCATCTAAGACATGCCAGGTAAGCACTATACGAATAACTTTCTTGTTAACCTTAACTTCTAATAGCTTACCTCTCGGTGCATCGGTGGATTTGATTATATTCATGTTTATCATAACCTCTTGTAATATTATCTTTTCTCTTTTGCTCATTCCCCCAGAATATCCATCTTATATCACTCAATATTGTTTTATCATTCATAAATGCATTCCTTTCAAGTGCGTGCAATGTCGCCTTAAAGACGGCAGAAAAAGATACATTAAGCGTGTAAACGCCAAATAGATATACGACCTTATTTGTATCTGCTGGATAACCCATTAAAATGAGGGTTATTACATTAAACGCGGAGATTACGAAGGATATTAATGCACGCAGGCATAGAACATTATTCAGGTATTTGCTCGCTTGGGTTTTATCTCTTGCAACTTATATATTCCGCAGCGTGTTATATCTCAAACCCGAAAATATCGCAAAGATCGCCGTGAACGCAAACGAATAGTTACCGAATACAACAGCGGCCAAGTTGCGAGTGAAGAAGACAGATATTACAAGCGATAATAGAGAAACAACAACCTGAGCCGCGAACAATGCCACGGAGTTCTTTGCTTCAAGATTCGTTGGACGGTGTTCATGGACTCATTCCTTTTTTTAACCACAGATTAACACAGATTGTTTATAAATCATTCAAGATTCTGCTTTCAACTCCTTCTCAATCCAGTTAAGATCATTTTCCTGGATTAAACCCGAATCCCCAACTCCTTTTGCGCGAAAGTGCATTTTCCCATCGCCTGTAAGAAATGCGTAATGCACCCCGGCACATGTAGTTTATCCTTGTTGTAGCCCTTCTCTGCCTGATTGATGCTCATAGAGCGTGAAAACATGGAACTCAGGTCGTAAACAAACTGTTTGCTCAGATCTGCAAGTTCATTGAAGATGATATTCTGCCCAGCCCGGTTTACACCCACTTCACGTATAATTCTGGAGAGCTTCTTCTGGCTTAGATAAGGATTCATGTTCTCTGCATTGTAGAGTTTCTCCCATGCATCCTTTATCCGTTTTAAAGGCACATTGCCCGTGACGCGCACCATAGCAATAGCACAGATTTCCGCCCAACAGTCAGGGAAACCCTCTTTCAATAATGGTTTGAGGTCCTTCATCGTTTCATGCAGTAGCATCGAGTTGCCATATTCCGTGATGTTTCTGATATCAGACGGATGAATTCTATGTCTCCCACCGGATTTGATAAGCCCTTTATTAGGATCATGTGTTCCAATATATTTTGAGATTTTTCTCGGCTTTTTGAGTGCTCTGTCCCAGTAAGTGCTCGAATGATACACATAGTAACTTTTTCCATGCATCTTTATCTCAAGGCATTTTACACCTTGATCCCTCTGTTCCTTCACCCATTCTTTGACCCATTGTTCCATATTCGGTACATGGGGGATAGGTCAATATAAAAGTATCGGTTTTTATTTACGTCTGATTGGCAAAAGAGGGGATATTACGGGATACTTGGATTATACCTATTCCCTATTCAAACGGAGTTAAGGTTTGAAAGAAAAAGTTGTGTGTACTGTACTCTTGCAATCAGAATATTTTTCGACTGTTACTTATCTGGTCACCTTATCCAATACAGAAAGCAGCACAGCCACCACGATTACAAATACGATCCACCCGAGATGGACGTGAAAGGTATACATCAATTCTTTGCCATAGTTAAACCCCACGATATAGAGTATAGACACGCGTACAAGGTTTGCGAGATATGCAACCACGACAGTTATAATAAGCAGCGGATAGAATGTCTGTCGCTCTATATGTTCTATCCGTGTATAAGCAACCATTATTCCTATCAAGAGAAACATCGAGTATAAACCCGAGCAGGGTCCACCGATTATAACACTCATCTCTTCTACGCCCACAATACGCACCGTCTCAATGGCAACTACCTCAATCGGTATTCCTACCGCTCTGATGAATGTTACGGTAGGTAGCAGTACGAAATAATGGTCAAAGAGATGCGTGAAGTCTATATCAATATAGTTGAAGAAGCTGAAGAAGAACAGGAATAGCACGATAAATGTGGCGGACATGTAAGCGCCGAACGTACCCATACGCCTTATTTCTTCGTTATTTATGTTATGTGCGATGAGCGAGATACCGAGCAAGAAGACCATGATGTCTAAGGTGCCGAGTTTACTGTGCGTGAGGAGGTTATAACCAATGTCACAGACGACAATCAGCACACCCACGAACATAGGTAGTTTAGATTGCTTTATCACGTATGATTCACCGATTTTAATTCTTGAAATTAGCAGGATCGCGAGGACAAACAGAAGTATACCGAGTGATATGGAGCCTTCGCTGAGTTCTATCGTAGCGCCCAGAAAAAAGGGCGAACATGAGTAAGAATAGGATGATATTCTTGTAGCCACGCATATTTTGTATTAGTTATGGTATTGGGTGCTTTTATACTTTTAGGTCTTTGAAGGGTACGAGAATCATCCACACAAAAGCATCATCGCCTGCAAAAAACTATCATAACCGTAAACGCGACCGTCCGCTTAACCCTTCTGGCCGGTGACGTGCTAGCTACCACACAGATTGATGGTTCCGGCAAATACGAGTTTACAGATGTCCCGCAGGGCTATTACAACCTACAAGCAACTAAACGTGGCTACTGGCCCGATTCCGATCCAGTAAACGTAACTGCTAGCGACCCAAAAACCGCGGACATAGTACTCTGCCAAAAAGGCGACTTCAACACAAATAGTGAACCCGTGGACGCGGGCGACTTAGCAATGATGGCGGATGCAACCGAAGCAGGAACATCAGACGAGACATACGACCTGGACGGTGATGGCAACCCTGCAGATGAAGCCGACTTGACGTTGCTGAAAGAGGTATCCGTGGGTGTGGCAGAGCTGGAGTAGGTGGTTGAGGGCTCGTTTTTTTCCCTCCTCCCATGCTCTCAGATTGATGGGGCAGGTCTAAAGTAAATCCCAGTGCTGAAAGCGTGATAAGCATAAGATCACACCTAAGCCCTTTCTGGGATTGTGGAGACAAGGGGCAGAGCCCATCTTTTTCACAACAAAACTTTTACAGAGCAGATGAATGTGGACTTTTAAAGTATGGAGCTTTCACAAGCTTGCGAGATTGGTAAGTGGAAAGGCTCAACACATCGTGAACAGTTTGCTAAGTCTACACTAGGGTCATGTCAACCTTCAAGTGTCGGATAAAGTTGAGATAGCTTTATTCGAGCATCCTCGGTTGTGAATTGCCAATTGACTTTCGCATTTTTGTTGTCCCTGAAATTCTGCCATGCCAACACCTCTTTCCTGACAACTGCAACGTCATCCATTCTTCTGTTTAAACACTGCCCTGTGAGCACTTTCAACTCAATCTCGGCCATATTCAGCCAGCTCCCATGCTTCGGTGTGTATACAAACTCGAATCTGTCCCATATTGCTTTTGCCTTATCCGGCGGGAACGTTTCATAGAGCGATCCGGGAACGTGTGTGTTCAGATTGTCCATTACCAGTGTTATTTTTTCCGTTTTTTCGCGTTGATTTGCGATCTCTTCCAGAAAACAAGCCCAGTCCCGCTTGGTCTTTCTTTCGGTGACCTTTACCATACGCTTTCCTGCTAATGGCTCACAGGCAAGAAAAATATTGCACATAACGCAACGCTTGTATTCATAATCATACTTGACCGGCTGCCCGGGCGAAGCAGGGTGGGGAGTTCTTTCCTCTGCAATTAACTGCTTTGGAGATTCGTCCATGCCTATAACAGGATGTCGTGGATCATATGGACGCTTGTAAACATCCAACACCAGTTCCATATTCGCAAACATTGTTACCGTTTTGCTCCGGTGGAATTACCCCTCCTTTTCGTTGCCAAGGCTTAATTTCGTTTTTTTTAGAACCCGGCGTACCGCTTCATGGGAGATGCTGTCAATATAACCAAGCTCGACAACCTTGTCGGCTAACAACCTCAGAGACCATCTTGCAAAGCCTTCGGGTGGCTCACTGCAACTCACTGCAACTAAATGGGCTTCAAAATCACCATCCACTTTTTTAGCGTAGATACGGCTTCCTTTTCTCCCGTTGAGGGCAACTTCGATACCTTCCTCGACAAATAGCTTCTTCACGCGGTCAATCTTTCTCATACTTATGTTCAGGACACAGGCAATTTCTTCGTTGGTCGAACGTTTCATCTGATACTCTCCCCCATCGCACCCAAGTAGAATCAGTGCGTTGAGGATTTTCTGTGATTTGTGTTCACCTTTGGAAGTAAGTGCGCCAAGAACTTCGCGCTCCTCTTTCGCAAGTGTCACGATGTATTTCTTCATATTCAATCCTCCAAGGTTAATTATGAAGAACATACCTTATATCTCTTACGACCTTACATGATTGACATGACACTAGCAGCATCAATTAAAAACAGTACTTTTCGTAAATACGGTATATTTTTTCAAAGGGGGGTGCGTTTTTTCCTACCTTCATCCATTACAACCCAAAATATGGTCTGTTAATAGATAAACCTTATGCCCACCTTGCCATTTGTTAGCCAACAACACTAATCGCATCAGTTTGAGGTGGGGATACTGTTTTAAGTTTGCAGCCTACTTTTTCTAAGTTATTGATACTGCCACTACGTTTCTTTTTAAGATACCGCTCACACTGCTTCACCCTATCGTAGCCCAGCATCGTGCCAAGGATAAAGTCCTCCTCGTCAGTCAGGCTTGACAGCGATTCAAGATTCATCTGTTTGATGACCTCAATGCAGATAAGATTGCCGAAGAATACGTTTATCTTCGTTTCCGTGACCTCCTGTATATAATATTCAATCGCCGCTCTTTCCAACCGCTTTTCTATCGTATCCCTGTTTTTGGCATTTGTCGTATGTAGCACTAGGGTTCTTAATCCTTTCTTATACTCATGAAGGTGATGCGTGAATACTCTCATATCCCGTACTCGCGGTGATAAAAAATAAAAAGGGAATTAAAGCATAGCTAAAGCGCTTTTGCGACCTTTAATCCCCACGCTTCGGCATCTTCAAATGCCGGCTCAACCTCTCCATCTACCTTAAAACCGTCAGCAACGAGCTTGGCACCATGTTTCTCCAGCGTTTCTTCGAGGATGTCCACGGCGGTGCAGAACGAATCCGGATAGTCCTCTTTATCGCCCGGTCCAAAAACCGCTGCCTTTTTACCGTCCAAAGATATACCATCCATCGCATCGTAGAAATCCACGAAATCATCTTGCAAATCGCCTTCGCCCCAGGTCGAGCATCCGAATACAATCGCGTCGTAATCCGTAAGCTCCTTAACATTTGCATCTATCACATTTTTCACCGTGACGTTTGCCATTCCACGCTCAAGCCCTGCTGCTACATGCTCAGACAACATTTCCGTGTTGTCGGTGGTCGAACCATATATCAAAACTACCTTCGCCATTTTTTTTAGTTCTCCTCTTATTTCAGTTTATTTGTGTATGGTAGATATGTCTATTAGGTGCATAAATAATGAACCCTAAAAAAGTTAGGAAATGTGATATTACCCGAAATTAATTAGGTTTTGGAGTTAAGAATCGAACTAATCGGGTTATTCGCGAAACACTAATTTCGTTCGGGGTTCTACTTGAAACCTAACATTATTAGGGGCTACTATTTGTATACCTAACAACATCATTTAACTTTATCGAAAAATAGAGATGATATAGTATTTCAGACGATGTAAAAAAAAATGCAAAGTAATAAAACACCACTTCGCGGGGGATGGAACATATTACAATAGGGGGAGGAGAGACACTGCAAAAAATAACGATGGACGAGATAGAGGAATTGCATGCAGAACAGCATGATGAAGAACGGATAGAGGGTAAACCGTGTATATGCGTGTCGAGTTCTTTCCGAGCGGTACAATTAGCATTTTCAAAACTATGGCGAGAGAATGATGGAATACCAAAGAGAGAGGAGATTAAGATAATCAGCACGCTTCCTGCCGAGGGTTCTCAGCAAGCTTTCAAATATATCCTGGGCATAGAGCCTTTGTCAAAGACAAGAGGCGAGTTTATGCTTGCTCCGCCGGTGGGAATGGAGAACAACAATGCAGGGATAGAGAATTATGTCTTTACGGTTATCCGAAAATCAACGAATGCTTCGTTTCCGGTTCGGGTGAGACCCGAAGTATTTCCAGCCGGTTTTTTTTGCGTTGAAGCGAAAAGTGAAAAAAGGAATCCCACGAGAAGCGACAGAGGAAGAACGGAAAAGATATGAAGTATGGGAAAGTGAACTCAGAGATATTTTTCTGACCTTTTCAGACGATAAGCTCTTCAGCGGTGAACTGGCTGAGTAAAAGAGAAAGAATATTATGACTACAACCGCTGAACTTTTGTGTCGGATAGAGAAAGGCGGCACGTTAGACGATCTTGCTAAAGCGTTAGACATGAGCAAGTCTATACTCGTGGCGAGAATAGAGTTTCTGGTTCGTGCTGGTTACCTCTGCGAACTCCATGCAGGGAACGGGTGTGGTGGATGTGGCAAATGTGAAACTTGTAGTGTGCCCGTGCCGGGTGATGGAAGTGGCGGGGTAAAGATGTATACGCTCACGGATAAGGGCCGGGAAAGTATCGCGGGTCTCAAAAAATGAATAGATCTTAGATCAGCGCATGGTGAAGAACAAATTAAATAAACTAAGGGAGGTGACAGAAGAAGATGAAGGAATTGTTGATTGCATCGGTTGCGTTTGCATTGTTCATCCTGTGCCCGAGGATGGCGGGGATGACAAAGGTTATATCAGAGGCGAGTGACGTAAATCTGGTAAAAGTGGTGGTACTTGGAACAGTGGTTGCACTTCCGCTGATAGTAGCAATGGCACTTGTATTCTCAAAATACGGGCTCGTTGCAGCTCTGGCGCTATGCGTAGTCACGGATTTTGCCGCGGCGTTCGCAATGCGTGCGATAAGCGTGAAAGCAGGTGTGGAAACGCTTATAATTGCGTTGTTCGTGATTATGGGTGTGAAAGTTGCTTCGATGGTGTCGGGATGGGTGGGTTAAAAGAAAGGTGTTTGTTTAGCTAACCACAGATTACACAGCTTTTTATGTGATATAGACTTACAATATCGTCAAACGATACAATGATGCGAAATATCTTTTTAGGGTTTATCCGGATACACATCCTGCATCATGCGAATGAAGACGAGATATTTGGTGTAGCAATCATGGATGAACTCAGAAGGCATGGTTATTCGATAAGCGCCGGAACACTTTATCCAATACTCCATTCTTTAGAGGCCGAAGGCTATCTAACAAGAAGGAACGAAGTTGTTAACGGCAAGGTAAGGAAATACTACCGGATAACAGAGAAAGGCGTAAATGCGCTTGAGGCAGCGAAGCCAAAAATAAAAGAACTTGTAGCAGAGGTATTATGAAAGCCAAAAGAAACATTAAAACCGGCTTGATGAAAGGCGTTGGTGCCAATGTAGTCCTTCTTGGGCTGGTCAGTTTATTTACGGATTTAAGCAGTCAGATGGTATTCCCCCTGATCCCGCTTTTTTTGACCTCCGCATTAGGTGCCAGTGCCGCGGTTGTTGGTTTGGTAGAAGGTGCCGCGGAAACCACAGCCAGCCTGTTAAAAGTATTCTCTGGTTACTGGTCTGACAAAATAGCGCGAAGAAAACCCTTTGTCCTTTTTGGTTATGGACTTTCATCGTTGATGAAACCTTTATTTGCATTTTCATATATATGGCCGAGTGTATTGGTAATAAGAATTGCAGAACGTGTAGGAAAAGGTATCAGGAACGCACCCAGAGACGCAATCATAGCAGAGTCCTGTGACACAGACGTAAGAGGAAAAGCATATGGTATTCATAGAGCTATGGATGGCATAGGCTCAATCATTGGCGCTGTTCTGGGTCTTATTCTGCTCATTTATCTTGGTTTCCGGAATGTTTTTTTAGTTGCTGGTATACCCTCTTTAATCGCCGTTCTGTTGATTTTATTTCTAAAGGAGGAAAAGAAGACACATATTGTCACAAACTCACTGAGGATTAGTTTAAAAGCACTCACGCCACAGCTAAAATGTTTTATTATTGTTGCGACAGTATTCACGTTTGGGCATTTTGGTTATGCGTTTTTAATGTTACGAGTACTTAACCTGCGTTTAACGATTGATGGATGGTTCACTCTGGGTCCCAATCCCACAGCAATGTTGTTGTACGCGCTATTTTATGTAACTTACACTATTTTCACAATACCCGCAGGTACACTCTCGGATAAGATAGGCAGAAAGCCGGTTATCGCCATTGGCTATACGCTGTTTGGATTAACGTCTCTTGGCCTTGTCTTCGTATCGAATCTCTATTCGTTTATCGGGTTATTCATGTTATACGGCGTGTTCTATGCTATGATTGATGGTGTTCAGAGGGCTTTTGTTGTGGATTTAGCGCCATCGGAGCTAAAAGCTACGGCATTAGGTGTATTTCACACCGTCACGGGTTTAGCCGCCCTACCGGCTGGCTTGATTGCTGGTTTACTTTGGGATATGTACAGTCCGGAAACGACTTTTATTTATGGTTTTGTTTTATCTGCCTTAGCAGTAGTCTTATTCATGAGTTTAGTCAAAGAGCAGGTTTAAAAGAAAAAAAGATGTTACAAGACATTTTGATTCCATTGATTGTAGTGGGTTTAGCGGAATTAGGAGACAAAACGCAGCTATCTATCCTGCTCTTAGCGTCAAAAACCGAAAAGCATCTGCATTTATTTCTCGGTACGATACTGGCGTTTTTTATAGTAGATGGATTAGCGATTTTAGCGGGAGAGTGGATTGCACATCTCGTACCCTTGAATTTACTAAATATACTTTCGGGCGTGGTATTCATTTTTTTTGGATTTGCAATCTTATTCTTTAGAAACGAAAAGGCAGAAACCAAGAGCAGATATTATTTAGAACATCCGTTTTATTCAGGTTTTATATTGATTTTCGTAGCGGAATGGGGCGATAAGACACAAATTGCCGGGGACTGTTCGCAACCCGATACAATGGCTTGATGGTTTTAATAGGCGTTCTAATAGCGTTAAGTTTGCTTTCTATATTTGCAATCTATTTGGGCAAATTCATTTCTGAGAAAGCGGATAGAGAGACTTTAACGAAACTCACAGGATTTTTGTTTATTTTGCTGGGCGTACTCTTCTTTTTGTTTTAGGGCGGCCATCGCGAATAAAGTGTGAGAAATCATACAAACGCCCCTTTCTAAAGAAAGTTTCTTGGAGGCTAATGCCAAAATCCTAACTTTATTAGGTTTTTTAGTGCAAACCGAATCTTTTTAGGGGACATTATTTATGTACCTAACAACATCAGACTATATTAATAGGATTAGCGTCTTTGTCACGGCCTATTAGAACGGAGAATGAGATAAAAATGTCAGGAAGTGAGCATGAATATTGGGGTAAACTTGCCAGGACGTTTCATGGCGATGCACTTTTACTGGTGAACCTGCTTCACATTGTAGAGCGCCCAATTGCAGTGCTAAAGGAAAGCCACAGAGTTCTAAGCAGCGATGGACGGATTGTAATCGTTGATGTTACAGGACATGGGATGAGCCTGTTAAAAAAGATGAAACTGGTGATTCGTTATCTGAGAAAATTCGGTAAACCACCGTCAAATAATAAGAGTTTCAGTCAAGACGAGCTTGCGGCAATGATAAATGAGGCAGGTTTTGCGGTTGAAGAAACAGAACTAATCGGGAATGACACAAAAGCCGTGTGCTTAACGGGTAAGAAGAATGTTAGCTATACGCAAAACGTTGAATAGAACGTTAATAGGAGGAATGGCTTTACATGGCGTTCTCTGATTTTGTGGGAACCGATAGGAAAGAGGAATTGATGAACGAGCTGTACGAGGATGCAAAGCAGCCGGATTATACCAATGAACGGGTGGGGGCAGGACATGAACGATCGAACACCGCGGCAGGGTTGCTATTGAGAATCGCGGGCACGTTATTCCTGATAATTGGGTGCGTGGGAATAGTTCTGCCGCTCCTGCCTACTACGCCATTTCTCCTGCTCGCTCTCGGCTGCTACGCCCGAAGCTCGGAGAGATGGTACCGTAGGCTCATCACAAACCGCTGGTGTGGAGAATATATAAAAAACTGGCATGAGGGCAATGGTATTCCGATGAAGACAAAGATTCTGACGATTGCGTTTTTAAGCCTGACGATCGGGTATTCAGCCGTTGTCATGGTACCGTTTTTCATTGGCAAGGTTATTCTGATAATTATTGCGATATGCGTCAGCATGCACGTACTCTTCCTCCCGACACTGGTACCGGGTGCGGGGTAGCTGTGATTACAATATATGGGAGACAGAGAATGTTTAGAAGAGAAGCTGCCTCATGAAGAGTTCGGAAAGGAGTGTGAGGATTACTGTGTGGAACAATCAAAAAGTGATACCGTTTATTTATTGAAATGAGAACAATCAAAAAGTATGCCCTCTATATCTTACTGGGTTTGTTGTACCCTACAGTCAAAGTAATTTGGTATATAAATGGTCTTGTTTACCTGCGTGGGGTGGTATACGGGCTAATCGCAGGAGTTATAACAATCAGTATAGGCATTCTCGCGCTCAAGGAATACGAAGGTGCGGAGAAGTCAGTATGGCACTGGCTGGCTGCTTTGGCACAGTCAATTATTATTTTACTCACTCCCATTATTATGATTCATCATTTGGGGCTTAAGGTGTTTCTGACGGAGAAAATGGCAATATTTATAGTATTTTATGGCATCGCTCTCGTTCAATTCGGCTTGGCTGTTTTTATGTTCCGTGGTTTGATATTCAAACTAGGGGCAGATAAGCTGGAGATGCCCCGTGTTGGCTTTGCGATATTGAATACCGTTTTTAGAGTGCGTAAAATAACGGGAAAGCTGGAAAGGACATTGCGTGAGATGGGCATTCAGAAAGGGCAATTTGTTCACGTTGGTTGAGTAAAGAGGTGAAGTATTCAGGTTTGCAAGGGATTGAGAATTAATTCTGGACGGGAAAAATGAATGACCTATTATTAATAATATCACTAATCTTCGTTGGGCAAACTTTAGGGTGTTTAATTGGACTGATAAAGAAACCTAAAGAGACTTTTTTATACGGCTCCTTAGCATTCGCTGCTTCAATGATGCTTGGTATATCCTTCTTTCAATTGATACCGGAAAGTTTAGAAATCGCACCTCTTTATTTAGTGATTATCTCGTTTCTCATGGGGGTAGTCACATTTCGAATCATTGATAGAACCCTGCCACACATAAATCCCGAGTTACTCAAAAAAGAAAAGCCATCTATTGAAAGAAGCGTTACTATGCTTGTTATTGGAATGGCGTTGCACAATATACCAGAAGGATTGGCAATCGGGGTTGGATTTGCTTTAACTCCTGCACTGGGGATTATGATTGCAGTTGGGATTGCGGCACAGGACGTGCCTGAGAATATCGCAACGATCATCCCTTTATACGGCTTAACAAAAAATAAAATAAAATCCTTCATTATAGTAACAGTGACAATATTGTTTGAATTACTGGGCTTTATTTTTGGCTACTATTTTTTGAAAGGAACGTCTTTAGATTTGTTGGGTGCGTCACTTGCTCTTGCAGCAGGATTTATGACCTACATTTCTATAGAAGAACTGATTCCCGCAGCACAAATAAGACAGAACTTAAAAGTAGGCGTTAGCGGTCTTATTCTGGGACTGATATGTGTTTTAGTAATCTGCTTGCAGGCGAATTGATGATTAAACACTTTTTCTTTTTCAGAAAAAGAAAACCTGTGCTAAAAGAAAAACATGTTCATTCTGAAAATCTGTGTAATCTGGTGGTTTGCTAAACAGTTACAAGTAGCGGAAATTGCCGGAATTTCGTTTATTTCGATGGGTATATTTTTAAGGGTGTTTCGCGTAATCTAGGTTTTATCCCAGAATCCAAACTTTATTCGGCTTTTTAGCCAAAACCAAGCTTTGTTAGGGTATGTTATTTATGTGCCTAACCGGTATATCATAGGTGTAGTTAGGGCAACCTAAAATGGAGAAAGCGATGCAGATGGGCAAATTAATGGATACCATGAGACAAATCATACTTTTGATAGCGACTCTTATCTTCGTAACGGCGGCGTTGGTCGCACCATCAAGCGCAGCCGCAAATGCGAATATCGTGATAACCGATGTCACACCAACTGAACTTTCACCCGGCGACATAAAAGAGGTCACGCTCACTGTGAAGAATCAGGGCGGCAGGGACGCCCGTCATATCACCCTGAATTTTCAGAACAATGACCACATCGCCCTTATCGGTTCATCCACAGTTTACATATCTTCGATCAACGCATGGTGCTCAAAGGAGATTTCAATCACGATTAAAGCGGATGATGAGCTCACAAATGGTGCATACGCCATTCCAATCGCGGTCACCTTTGAGGAATATCACTTCGATGTTAGTGGGGGTTATAAAACTGACCGTATGCCACCAATAAACATTACGATCGTCTTTTACGTGGAGGGTACAACCACGCTTGAGGTTGCCGATGTCGCAACAGACCCGCCTGAACTCCGAGAGGAGAGCGAGAATAATAATATAACGGTCTTAATTGAGAATTCAGGAAGTGCAAAGGCGAGGTCGGTATCTCTCAGAATGGACCCACCCAGTCCGTTTGTTGAGGCATACTCGGGTTCAACTTCTGGCTTCACAGAAGAAATTGAAGCGCGTTCAAGCTACAGCTTTGTATTCGCACTTGATATTGAGGACGGAGCGGAAGAAGGGTCTTATACAATTCCCCTCACAATCGAGTACATCGGTGCGGATGCTCATATCTATTCGCGGAAGAAGAGCATCAGACTGAAGATCAGCCCGCAGGCCGACTTTCTGGTTGGAGTGGTTACAACTGACCCTGCGGTGATTACGAGGGGTAAAACATTCATAATGAACGTCCCTGTCAAAAACATTGGAAACAAGGATGCAAAATCAGGAGACAAAACATGTTAGAAGAACTAAAGATATTATTAAATCTTGCAGGGCGGCAAAGGAATAAACTAATCGCTTCATGCGTTTTATCCGTGATCGGAACAGCCCTTGGGCTAGTTCCCTTCATACTGATATATCTGATGATGCTGGAGTTATTCAAGCCAGTGATAGATCAAGCATACATCTGGAAGCTGGTTTTTTGGAGTATCACAGCAATCGTTTTAAGATTCGGCTTTATGGGACTCTCGGGCACTCTTTCCCACATAGCGGCATACGCCATCCTCTATGATCTGAGAATAAAACTGGCTCAAAAACTGGGTACGCTGCCTCTGGGATATTTCAATAAGAAGAACACAGGGAACATCAAGACAGCGATGAATGAGCATGTGGAGAATATTGAGCTATTCATAGCCCACCACTTGCCGGATTTAACCGCTGCAATCGTTGTTCCTATCTTTATAGCCATTATCTTATTCGCAATTGACTGGCGAATGGCACTTGCAACACTTGCGGTCATCCCTGTTGCTCTGATTGCGCAGGGACTGATGTACAAGGACTATAAGCCACTGATGAAAGGCTACTTTGACGCTCTGGAGAAGGTAAATTCAGCAGTTATTGAATATACTCAAGGGATTGCGGTTATTAAGGCATTTAACCAGACCGTAGAATCCTTCAGGAAGTACAAAGACTCAATTGAGGAATACCATGATTATGTGTGGGCATGGACAAAGAGATTCATCCCCTCGTGGTCCGTCTTCTCGGTTGTTGTTGTTGCTAACTTAATCGTCATACTGCCAGTAGGCGCATGGCTCTATATCTCCGGAAGTCTCCCAATGCCGACCCTGATCCTGTTTCTCATTCTTGGAATCGGGTTCAGCGAGCCTTTGATCAAACTAAATGTTTTTTCCAGCCAGTTCACGCAGAATCTGGAAGGGGTGGAACGGATCAATGAAATCCTGACAGAAGAACCTCTCCCTGAACCGGATGTTGAGAGAATACCATCGAATTTCGATATAAAATTCCAGGGTGTTCACTTCAGTTATGACAAAAGAGAAGTTCTCGATGACATCAATTTCACAGTCCCGGGAAAGACGGTAACCGCGCTTGTAGGTCCATCTGGTGCGGGAAAGACCACGATAGCACGGTTAATCCCGAGATTCTGGGATGTTGATACCGGAGAGATCTCAATTGGCGACATAAATATCCGGGATATTACAACTGAACGTTTGATGTCACTTGTTGCCAGTGTGTTCCAGGATGTAACCCTCTTCAATGACACGATCTCCGAAAATATACGCATGGGGAACGAGGATGCCCCCGAGGAGGACGTGGTCGCAGCAGCAAAGATGGCGCACTGCCATGAGTTTATCGAGGCATTGCCAGCGGGTTATCAAACCAGCATTGGTGAGGGCGGAGCCAAACTCTCGGGTGGAGAGAAGCAGAGAATTTCAATAGCGAGAGCGATTCTTAAGGACGCCCCGATCATCATACTGGACGAAGCAACAGCTTTTGTTGATCCTGAGAACGAGGAGTTGATCCAGGATGCCATTGCGAGACTCGCAGAAGGAAAAACACTGATTATAATCGCACACCGGCTCTCCACAATCACCTCTTCCAACCAGATAATTGTTCTGGACGAAGGGAATATTGCGGAGAAGGGGACTCATGATGAACTCATTCGGGCAGGGAACCTGTACAGCAGGATGTGGGAAGCACATGTATCGGCACAGGACTGGAAATTTGAAACTGATGGGGACAGAAGATGATAAAGAAACTATTCGAGATCGCAGGTGACAGAAAGAGAGACCTTCGCAAGGGGACTGTCTTGAAAGTGATAGAATCACTTTTTGCCGGTATTCCTCTGTTTATCCTATATTTAACTTTAATCGAGCTCTTCTCTGCAGCCATTGATACCCAGAAGGTCATCTTTATGGTCATTGGAATGGCTGCTTGCTTTGTCCTGCAAGGGATATTCTTTTACTGGGCGTCGGTTGTCAATAATAAAGCAGGACTTCGCATCATGAGTAATCTGCGAATCAGTCTGGGCGAACATATCCGCAAGCTCTCGATGGGTTTTTTCTCTGATAGGGAGACCGGAGACTTAAATAACATCATCAATCAGGATGTGAAGAATATTGAATCCGTCCCTACCTTTTTCTATCCCCAGCTCGTTTCCGCGATCGTTCTTCCCATCTTTATTGCGAGTTTCCTCTTCTTCCTTGACTGGAGAATGGCTCTGGCAACGGTATCAGTCA